>NZ_VYKE01000119.1:0-18114 GCF_032424515.1 Pseudomonas sp. JV245A | reverse complement strand
TGGAAAAACTTGCGCTATCCAAGTAGCCGCCAAGGCGCCATTGATCAGCCGCGATGGAAATCCCCTCAAAGTCCGTGGGTGGTTTTTGGTATGGTGCAGCTCTTTTTAAAGGACTTGAGTTCATCCGCACGGAACAGCGTCGACCTCTATTCACCGAGAAGCTGTAGCAATGCCCGAAGCGATTCCGATCAAGGACCACGAGAAAGAAAGCCGCCTGGTCAACAAACGGCTGCTGGCCTGTGCCGTATTGGTGGTGGCCATCACCTGCGCCCTGGTGGCGCGGATGTATTTTCTGCAAGTGGTGGAGTTCGACTACCACTCCACCGTTTCCGAGAACAACCGCGTCCATGTGCTGCCGATCACTCCCACCCGGGGGCTGATCTACGATCGCAACGGCGTGGTCCTGGCGGACAACCGCCCCAGCTTCAACCTGACGATCACTCGCGAACGCACCACCGACCTCAAGGGCGAGCTGGACACCGTGGTCGATCTGCTGCACTTGCCCCCGGAAGACCGCACGCTGTTCGACAAGGAGATGAAGCAGGCCCGTCATCCCTTCGTCCCCGTGACCCTGTTCTATGAGCTCACCGAAGAGCAGATCGCCGTGCTCGCGGTCAACGAATACCGGTTGCCCGGCCTGGACGTGGAAGCCCAGTTCGTCCGCCACTATCCCCTAGGTGCACACTTTGCCCATTCCATCGGTTACGTCGGGCGGATCAACGAGAAAGAAGCCAAGGCCCTGGACTCGGTGGAGTACCGTGGCACCCAATCCATCGGCAAGACCGGCATCGAGAAATTCTACGAAGCCGAACTGCACGGCCATGTCGGTTATGAGGAAGTAGAAACCAACGCCCAGGGCCGGGTGATGAGAGTGCTCAAGCACACCGATCCGATCCCCGGGAAGAGCATCGTCCTGAGCCTGGACATCAAGCTCCAGGAAGCCGCTGAGGAGGCCCTGGGCGATCGCCGTGGTTCCGTGGTGGCTCTGGACCCGGCCACCGGCGAAGTCCTGGCCATGGTCAGCAAGCCAAGTTTCGACCCCAACCTGTTCGTCACCGGCATCAGCTTCAAGGAATACGCTGCGCTGCACGACTCCATCGACCGGCCCCTGTTCAACCGAGTGCTGCGAGGCCTCTACGCGCCGGGCTCCACCATCAAGCCGGAAGTGGCGATTGCCGGCCTCGATAGCGGCGTGGTTACCGCTTCGACCCGGGTCTTCGATCCGGGCTATTACCAACTGCCGGACTTCGACCACAAGTACCGCAACTGGAACCACAGCGGCGATGGCTGGGTGGACATGGACGCAGCGATCATGCGTTCCAACGACACCTACTTCTATGACCTGGCGCACAAGCTCGGCATCGACCGCCTGCACGACTACATGGCGATGTTCGGTCTGGGCGAGAAGGTCTCTCTGGACATGTTCGAAGAGTCTCCCGGCCTGATGCCCTCCCAGGCCTGGAAACGCGCCACCCGTCGCCAGCCATGGTTCCCGGGGGAAACCGTGATCCTCGGCATCGGCCAGGGCTATATGCAAGTCACGCCGCTGCAACTGGCCCAGGCCACCGCGCTGATTGCCAACAAGGGCGTGTGGAACCGTCCGCACCTGGCCAAGACCATCGATGGCGTGGCCCCGGTGGACGAGCATCCGATGCCCAACATCCTGCTGAAGAATCCCCGTGACTGGGATCAGGTCAACCACGGCATGCAGATGGTGATGCACGATCCCCGCGGTATCGCCCGCGCCGCGGCAGCCGGGGCGCAGTACCGCATCGCCGGCAAGAGTGGTACGGCCCAGGTGGTGGCGATCAAGCAGGGCGAGCGCTATGACCGTCTCAAGACCCGCGAGCGCAACCGTGACAACGCCCTGTTCGTGGGCTTCGCCCCGGCGGAGCATCCACAGATCGTGATTTCGGTGATGATCGAGAACGGCGAAGCCGGTGGTCGGGTGGCCGGCCCCGTGGTGCGGCAGATCATGGACGCCTGGCTACTGGACCAGAACGGCCACCTCAAGCCGCAGTACGCAGCCCCGGCCAAGGCCCCTGGCGATCCCCACGTCTGAATCATTTCAACATCAGGCTACCCGGCGCCGGCTCATGCTGACTGAGCATGTGCTGGATGCTCTGCAAAAACAGTACCTCGGCCCGGCTCATGCGCTGCTCGCGGTTCCACAGCAGGTGAATGTCGACATCGGCAATGCCTTCGTGTGGCGGCAGGCGCCACAGCAGCCTGGCGTCGACATCGGCGGCCACCACATGCTCCGGCAGGCAGCCGATGCCAAACCCGGCGATCACCAGGCGCCGTACTTCCTCCAGGCTCGGCGAGGAGGCGACGATGCGTCCGCTGAAGCCCTGCTGGTCACGGAAGATGGTCAGCGGCGAGAGCATGCCGCCGATCTGGTCGCTGGTGAAACTGACGAAGTTCTCCCGCTGCAGATCGCCCTCGGCCACGTCCTGACGCCCGAATAGCGGGTGATGCTTGCCGCAAAAAAATGCGTAGCGCTGCCGCAGGAACAGCCGTTGTTCCAGGCGTGGCTGTGGCCGCCGATTAAGGCTCAGGCCCAGAGTCGCGGTCTTCTCCTGCAGGGCGCTGACGATATCCGAGCTGCGCATCACCTCCACCTCCAGATCGACTCGCGGATGCTGACGATGGAAGTCGGCCAGAAAGTCATCGAAACGCTCATTGAAGATCCGGCTAATGATCAACAGCCGCACTTTGCCGATCACTTCGTCGGCGGGCTGTTCCAGCATGCTGCTGACCTGTGACATCTGGCCGTAGATCTCTCCGGCCAGTGCGAAGATCTGCTCACCCACTTCGGTCAGGGCAAAGCGTGGGCCGCGCCGGGCGATCAACTGCCGGCCCAGTTGTTCTTCCAGGCGCTTCAGGGCCTGGCTGACCGCCGGCTGGGTCAAGTGCAGGCGCGCCGCTGCACGGCTGATGCTCAGCTCCTGGCCAATCACCCGAAAGGTGCGCAACAGGTTCCAGTCGAGGCGGTCGTTGAGCAGGCGGCGGGCATCGCGGTCGGACATGGCAGGGGCTCTGGTTCGGGCTGTAGCTGAATAATAAGCCAGGATAATAATCGAGATAACCAATAGAAAATTGACTAATTATCCCCCGGAACGGATAAATCCACCCCAGACAGGAGCCAGCAGAAGCCCCTGCGCCCGACCCTTCCTCCTGCCAAAAAAATAATCAAGGGAGCCAACCATGAAGCCTTCCGCTTCGCCTCAGCCTCGCCGGGCTGCGGCCGCCGCCTTTATCGGCACCATGATCGAATGGTACGACTTCTACATCTACGCCACCGCCGCGGCGCTGGTGTTCGGTGCCTTGTTCTTCCCCTCCGACGACAAGCTGTTCAGCACCATGGCCGCCTTCGGCACCTTTGCCGTGGGCTTCTTCGCCCGACCTTTGGGGGGCATCATCTTTGGCCATATCGGCGACCGCATCGGCCGCAAGAAATCCCTGGTCATCACCCTGCTGATGATGGGCGTGGTCACGGTCTGCATCGGCCTGCTGCCAACTTATGCACAGATCGGTGCCCTGGCGCCGGTGCTGCTGATCCTGCTGCGCATCGTCCAGGGCATTGCCGTGGGCGGTGAGTGGGGCGGGGCGGTGTTGATGGCCGGCGAGCACGCGCCCAAGGGCCGGCGCAACTTCTTCGCGTCTTTCGCCCAGCTGGGCAGCCCGGCGGGGCTGATCCTTTCGCTGCTGGCCTTCAGCGCCGTGACCCGCCTGCCCGAGGACGCCCTGATGAGCTGGGGCTGGCGCCTGCCGTTCCTGGCCAGTGCGCTGTTGCTGCTGGTGGGCCTGGCGATTCGCCTGGGGGTCAACGAGTCGCCGGAGTTCCTCGCCAGTCGCGAGCTGGCGACCAGGTCGCAACGCAAGGAGCAGGCTCCGGTAATGGAGGTGCTGCGCACCGCCTGGCGTCCCTTGCTGTTGTGCATCGGCGCCAACACTCTGGGGATTGCCGGGGTGTATTTCACCAACACCTTCATGATTGCCTACACCACCCAGCAGTTGGAGATACCCCGTTCACTGATCCTTGAATGCCTGTTCGTGGTGGCGCTCATCCAGTTCTGCATCCAGCCCCTGGCCGCCTGGACCGCCGAGAAAATCGGCGCCACGCGCTTTCTATGCCTGGTGTCAGTACTGGCCATGGCCTCGCCCTATCCGATGTTCGTGCTGGTGAGTTCCGGGCAGGCGCCGCTGATGATCCTCGGCATCGCCCTGGCGGTGGTGTGCATGGCTTCCTTCTATGCGGTGATCGCCGGTTACGTCAGCGGCATGTTCGAGACCCGGGTGCGCTACACCGCGATCTCCCTGGCCTATCAGGTCTGCGGTGCCCTGGCCGGCGGCCTGACCCCGCTGATCGGCACCTGGCTGGCCCATCGGTTTATTGGCCAATGGTGGCCGATGGCGGTGTTCTACAGCCTGATCGCTGCCGTTTCGCTGATCTGCGTGCTGGCCCTGGCACGCCGGCACGCTCACGCCCATCGCCTGGAAATGGCATCCCACGCCTGATTGTCTGGAGAATCTGAAGATGTTGAAAATCAATGGCCAGCGCCTCTGGGCGAGCCTGATGGCCATGGCCGAAATCGGTGCCACGGCCCGTGGCGGCAGCTGCCGCCTGGCCTTGAGCGATGAAGACCGGGCCGGTCGCGAACTGTTTGCCCACTGGTGCACCGAGGCCGGCATGAGCCTGAGTGTCGACCCCATTGGCAACCTGTTTGCCCGGCGCCCAGGTAGCGACCCGGACGCTGCCCCGGTGATGATGGGCAGCCACCTGGACACCCAGCCCGAAGGCGGGCGCTTTGATGGGGTCTACGGTGTGCTGGCCGGATTGGAAGTGGTACGCACGCTCAATGACCTCGGGATCCAGACCCGCAAGCCCCTGGAAGTGGCGGTCTGGACGAACGAGGAGGGCGCGCGTTTCACCCCGGCGATGTTCGGCTCGGCGGTGTTCACCGGGGTCATGGCCCTGGACGCCGCCCTGGCGGTGCGTGACGTCGATGGCATCAGCGTCGCCCAGGCCCTGCAGCGCACCGGTTATGCCGGCAGCCGGCCCCTGGGCGCAGCGGTGGATGCCTACTTCGAAGCCCATATCGAACAGGGCCCGATCCTTGAAGACAACGCCAAGAGCATCGGCGTGGTCAGCGGCGGCCAGGCCATCCGCTGGCTCGATGTGCAGGTCGAAGGCCTGGCGGCCCACGCCGGTACCACGCCGATGCCGCTACGCAAGGATGCGCTGTACGGCGCGGCGCAGATGATTCTTGCAGTGGAGCAGTTGGCAGCGGACTTTGCCCCCCAGGGCTTGACCACCGTGGGTGAGCTGAGCATCGCCAAGTCGTCGCGCAATACCATTCCCGGCCTGTTGAGCTTCACCGTCGACCTGCGCCACCACCAGGATCGGCAGATCGCCGCCATGGAGCAGCAGGTCGAGGAACGCCTGCAGGCCATCGCCGGCCAGCGCGGGCTCAAGGTCAGTATCAGCCGGCACTGGGTCAGCCCGGCCACGCCATTTGATGCCGAGTGCGTGGCGGCGGTGCAGCAGGCGGTGGATGGCCTGGGCTACCCTCAGCAGTCCATCGTCAGCGGCGCTGGCCACGACGCCATCTTGCTGGCCCGCTATTGCCCGACGGCCATGGTGTTCATTCCCTGTGTCGGTGGCCTGAGCCACAACGAAGCCGAAGACGTGTTGCCCGAAGACGTGCGCCAGGGCGCCGATGTATTGCTTAACGCCGTGCTGGCCCGTGCCGGCCAGGTTGAATAAGGAGAAGGTCATGCGCAGTTTTTTCCACCCCGAACAGTTGCTCCACCATCCACGCAGCTACTACTCGCGCGGCCAGATGCGCATACCCCAGGAGGTGCCGGAGCGCGCCCAGCGCCTGGTGCAGGCCGCACACTCCCTGGGTTTTGCCGTCGAGCAGCCACGGGATGCCGGGATGGCACCGTTGCTGGCGGTACACGGCGCGCCGTACTTGGCGTTCCTGCAGGATGCGCACCAGGGCTGGAAGGACATCCCCGAAGACTGGGGCGATGAGGTGATGTCCAACATCTTCGTGCGTGAGCCCAATGCCCTGCGCGGGGTCCTGGCCCAGGCCGCGTGCTACCTGGCCGACGGTAGTTGCCCGGTGGGTGAGTCGACTTGGCGTGCAGCCTACTGGTCGGCGCAAAGTGCCGTCGCCGGGGCCCAGGCGTTGCTCGACGGTGAGCCGGCGGCCTACGCCTTGTGCCGCCCGCCGGGCCACCACGCCCGGTCCGAGGCGGCCGGGGGCTTCTGCTACCTGAACAATGCGGCGATCGCCGCCCAGGTCCTGCGGGACAAATACGCCCGGGTGGCGGTGCTGGACACCGATATGCACCACGGCCAGGGCATCCAGGAAATCTTCTACGAGCGCGCCGATGTGCTGTATGTCTCGGTGCACGGCGACCCGACCAACTTCTACCCGGGGGTGGCCGGGTTCGCCGAAGAGCGTGGCGCCGGGGCGGGGGAGGGCTACAACCTCAACCTGCCGATGGCCCATGGCGCCAGCGAAGGGGATTTCCTCGCCCGTCTGGAACAGGCCCTGGTGGCGGTGAAGGCGTTCGATGCCGAGGTGCTGGTGCTGTCTTTGGGGTTCGATATCTATGAACTCGACCCGCAGAGCAAGGTGGCAGTGACCCGGGACGGCTTCGCCATCCTTGGCCAGCGAATCCGCAGCCTGGGCCTGCCGTGCCTGATCGTCCAGGAAGGCGGCTATCACCTGGAAAGCCTGGAAGACAACGCCCGCGCCTTCTTCGCAGACTCTGGCGCCTGGGCCCTGTAGGCACCACCAGCCCCGCCCGCTCGCAGGAGCCGGCTTGCCCGCGAAAGGGTCCTCACGCCTTGCACCCGACTAAAGGCCCTCGTTCGCTGGCAAGCCAGCTCCTGCACAAGCTGGCATGCATTCGTCATAGAAGGCGGCCTGCCGGCAAAGGGGGCTCAAGCCCTGCGCTCGTCTCGGGGCCCTCTTCGCTGGCAGGCCAGTGCCAACGGGAGGGGGGCGTGCGGTACTTGCCATTTGCTTTACGTTAACGTCAAGATGCTCGAGCGCCCGTTCCACTGGCGCAGGTTTTGCTTGATCTCCAATGACAGGGTAAGCAATTCAGGGCTGCCCGATGATTCGGGCAAAGCCCCTTTACTGCCCCCTGAACCCGGTGTAGACATTGACCACGGCTTGCGTGCTTCGCGCAATCCAAGGGAGTGGAGCGGGATGCAGCGGGCGGACCGATTCGGAGCGCTTGATGACTCTTATAAAAACAATAAAGGGTGAGCAGCAACACGAAGCCCGGCTGGCCCGGGAACGGCTGCACCTGGAAGGCCAGATCCCCGACGGGGTTCTGCGTGCGGAAATCGATGCCTCATGGCGGCGCAGCCTCAGCCATGGCGTGCACTTTGGCAGCCAGCACCAACTGACCCTGGAATCCAGCGCCAGCCTCGAAGTGCTGCTGGCCAGCAACCGCCTGTTGCTGGACGCGGCGATCCCGGCCATCGACTACCTGAGCCAGCATCAGGGCAAGGACGGGATGATCATCCTGGCCAATGCCGACGCCACCATCCTGGCCATCGAAGGCCGCGCCGACCGTCTCAAGGACAGCGGCGTGCAGGACATCACCCTTGGCGCCTGCTGGAGCGAAGCCACCCGCGGCACCAACGCCCTGGGCACGGCCCTGGTGGAGGCCCGGCCGACCCTGATCGACTGCGGCGAGCACTACCTGGACCGTCTCAGCCATTTCTCCTGCACCTCGGTGCCCATCCAGTGCCCCCAGGGCGAGATTCTGGGCGTGCTCGACCTGACCCGCGAAGGCCCCCTGGGCCGGGCCCAGGACAGCACCGCGCTGCTGGCCATGGCGGTCAGCCAGATCGAAGCCCGGGTGTTCCATGCCACCTACCCGGAGCAGATCGTCCTGGCCTTCCACAGCCGCCGGCAATACCTCGAATCACCGTGGCAGGGGCTGCTGGCCCTGAGCCTGGGCGGGCAGATCCTCGCGGTCAGCGGCCAGGCCTGCCAGTTGCTCAACACCCCGCGCGCAGCCCTGGTGGGCCGGCGCTGCGAAGAGTTCCTCGGGGTCGATGGCCTGCAACTGCTCGCACGCCTGCAACAGGGCGCCGTGGGCAGCCTGCAAACCGCCAAGGGCGAGCTGTTCTACAAGGCCCTGCGGGCGCCGCAGCCAGCGCTCAACCTGCACCGCGCGCAACGCAGCGCTCCGAAAGCCGCAGCCATGCCCCAGGACCTGGAAGCCCTGGCCGGGGGCAACAGCCGCTACGCCCGCACCTTGCGCATGGCCCGTCAGGGCCTGGCCAATGACCTGCCAGTGTTGCTACTGGGCGAAACCGGCACCGGCAAGGAAGTCCTGGCCCGGGCCCTGCACCGCGCCGGCAGCCGCGCCGAGAAACCCTTTGTCGCGGTCAACTGCGCGGCGATCCCCGAAGGCCTGATCGAGTCGGAACTGTTCGGCTATCGCGAAGGCGCCTTCACCGGCTCGCGTCGTGGCGGCATGATCGGGCGCCTGCAACAGGCCCACGGCGGCACCCTGTTCCTCGATGAGATCGGCGACATGCCCCTGGCCCTGCAAGCCCGCCTGCTGCGCGTGCTGCAGGACCGCAAGGTGGCGCCCCTGGGGGCCGGCGAAGAACAGGACATCGACATCGCCCTGATCTGCGCCACCCACCGCGACCTCAAGCAGCAGGTGCAGGACAAGGCTTTTCGCGAAGACCTGTTCTACCGGGTCAACGGCATCAGCGTGCTGTTGCCGGCCCTGCGCGAACGCGAAGACCTGCAGCCCCTGGTGGACAGCTTGCTGGCCAAGCTCGGTGGCGCCCAGGTGAGCCTTAGCGATGAGCTGCGTCGGCTGCTGGCGGACTACCACTGGCCGGGCAATATCCGCCAGCTGGAGATGGTCCTGCGCACCGCCCTGGCCCTGCGCGAAGACGGTGAGTGCCACATCGGCCTGGAGCACCTGCCCGACAGCATGCTCGACGACCTCAATGCCAGTGCCCGACCGCAGACCGGGAGCATCCGCGAGAACGAGCTGGAGCTGATCCGCAGTGCCCTGGACAACCACCAGGGCAATGTCTCGGCGGCAGCGGACGCCCTGGGCATCAGCCGCGCGACCCTGTACCGCAAGCTCAAACAGTTGCGTGCCTGATGCGGCGCCTGATCACCCGGCTGGTGGACAGCCGCGACCCCCAGGCCCTGAGTGCCGCCCTGGGCTGGCTCTACAGTTTCGTGCGGCCCCATCGGCTGGCCATCGGCGGCCTGCTGGGGCTGTCGGTGTGCGCCTCCCTGCTGGTGCTGGTGCAGCCCTGGCTGACCAAGCTGCTGATCGACGACGGCCTGCTGGCCCGGGACTTCCCGCGGCTGGTGCTGGTCGCCGCGCTGATGATCGGCGCCGGGCTGCTGGGCACCGTGCTCTCCGGGGTCAATCGCTACCTGCATACGCGCCTGTCCGGACGCATCCTGTTTGCCCTGCGCGACGATCTCTATCGGCATCTGCAGCGCCTGTCGCCGAGCTTTTACGGTCAGCGGCGGATCGGCGACCTGATGTCGCGCCTGGATGGCGATGTGGCGGAGATCCAGCGCTTTGCCGTGGACTCATTGTTCTCCGCCGTGTCCAGCGTGATCGGCCTGGTGGTGGCCCTGGCCATGCTCCTGACCCTGTCCTGGCAACTCTCGCTGCTGGCCCTGGTGCTGATTCCCCTGGACGTGCTCTGGCTGCGCTGGATGCGGCGCAAGGTGGAGCGCGATGTGCGCCAGTTGCGCGAGCGTTCCGCGGACATGTCCTCGTTCATGGTGGAAACCCTGCCGGTGATGAAGTTCATCCAGAGCGCCGGCCAGCAGCAGCGCGAGGCCCGGCGCCTGGATGGCCTTGGCCAGGGCTACCTGCAACAGCTGCTGAAACTGCAAGTCACCGAGTTCTTCACCCAGGCGGTGCCCGGTACCCTGACCTCGTTGTCCCGGGCCTGCGCCTTCCTGATCGGCGGCTACTGGGTGGTGCAGGGCACCTGGCAACTGGGGGCGCTGATTGCCTTTTCCACCTACCTGGGCATGGCGGTGGGCCCGGTGCAGAGCCTGTTGGGCCTGTATGTGGCAATCCAGCGCATGACCGTGAGCCTCGGCCGGGTCATGGAGCTGCGTGGCGAGGAACCGGGCATCAGCAACCCCGAGGCGCCGCTGCCGGTGCCGGAGCAGGGCGAGCTGCATTTTCACGCAGTGCACTTTTGCCACCCGGGCCGCGGCTCGACCCTGCAGGGCATCGAGGCGCGTATTCCCTACGGTCGCAAAGTGGCCCTCAGCGGCACCTCGGGCGCAGGCAAAAGCACGCTCATCGACCTCTTGCAGCGCCACCACGACCCCCAGTCCGGGCAGGTGCTGCTGGGCGGCGTCGATCTGCGTCAGCTGGACCTGGCGCAGTTGCGCCGGCGGGTGGCGGTGGTCAGCCAGGATATCGTGCTGTTTCGCGGCAGCCTGGCGGACAACCTGGCCTACAGCGTGCCCGATGCCAGCCGCGAAGCCGTGGCCGAAGTGGCGCGGCTGGCGCAGTTGCAAGGGCTGATCGAGTCCCTGCCCGAAGGCCTGGATAGCCCCCTGGGGGAGCGCGGCCAGCAATTGTCCGGCGGCCAGAAACAACGCATCGCCATTGCCCGGGCGCTGCTCCAGGACCCGATGATCCTGGTGCTGGACGAAGCCACCTCGGCGGTGGACGAGGCCACCGAGCGCGAGGTGATCGAGGCCATCGACCACCTGTTCGCCGGGCGCACGCGGATCCTCATCAGCCACCGACCCTCGACCCTGGCCGATGCCGAACTGCGCTTCGAATTGCGCGATGGCGTACTGCATGCGCTGGAGGTGGCCCATGAAGCCTGAGCTGCGCGTCGGCGTGATCGACAGCGGCCATGCCGCCCATCAGCGGGTGGCGGGCGGACGACGCTTCTTCCTGCAGCCCGAAGGGATAGGCCAGGGCCCCTTGCAGGAAGACGCCCTGGGCCATGGCAGCGCGATCATCGAGGCCATCGGCCAGCGCGCGCCGACGGCGCAGGTTTATGTGGCCCAGGTGTTCGACCGGCGCGCAGTCACCAGCGCCGCGCAAGTCAGCGCCGCGCTGCACTGGTTGCTTGCGCAGGACGTGCGCCTGATCAACCTGAGCCTGGGCCTGCGCCAGGATCGCGATCTGCTGCGCCAGGCCTGTGCCGCGGCCGAGGCCCGCGGGGTGCTGTTGTGCGCATCCAGCCCGGCCCAGGGCGAGGCGGTGTTTCCGGCCAGTTACCCCGGGGTGCTGCGCGTCACCGGCGATGCGCGATGCAGCGCGCAGCAGTGGTCATGGCTGAACACCGCCCAGGCTGATTTCGCCGCCTGCGTGCGCGGCAGCAGCCCGGGGCAATCCGGCGCCAGCCTGGGGTGCGCGGCCCTGAGCGGGCATATCGCGGCCTACCTGGGTACCCACCCGCAAGCCGACAAGGCCCAGGTCCGGCAGTGGCTGCAGGACAACGCCCACTACCAGGGGCCGGAACGCCGGCAACAGCCATGCACACCATCCTGATCCTCGGCGCGGGGCCGGCCGGGGCCGCAGTGGCCCTGGGGCTGCGCCGCCTCGGCTATCCGGTGACCCTGGTCAGCGACTGGCGACGCTTTCCGGCCCTGGAAGGGGCCTCGCAGCGGGTGCTTGAAGCCTTGCGCGGTGCCGGCCTGGAACAGGCGCTGGCCCAGGCCCTGCAACCGTCCCAGCGGCGGGTGGCATGGAACGGTGCAGAACATGCGCAGAATATCGAATACCTGCTGGATCGCCCGGCCTTCGACCGCGGCCTGCGGGAGGCCTTGCGCGAAGCACAGGTCAAGCTGATCGAGGGCCGGGTGCTGGGGGTGCAGTCCAGCGAGGCCGGGCATCGGGTCCAGGTGCAAGGGCAGGGCGAGGTGCGCGGCGAGTTCCTGGTGGAGGCCCGTGGCCGGCAGGCGCCGGTGCTGGACAAAGCCTTGCGCCAGGGGGGCGGCAAGGGCCTGCGCGGCCCGGAAACCGTCAGCCTGCTCAACCGCTGGCAGGGCCCTGGCGGCAGCGCCGCCAGCGCGGTGCACAGCCTGGAGGACGGCTGGGCCTGGATGGCCCGGCGCGAGGACGGCCAGTGCTACTGGCAACTGACCCTGGATGTGGAGAGCGCCGGGCTGCCGGGCAAGGCGCAGTTGCTGGAGTACTGTCGCCAGCGCCGTCTGGGCTCGGCCATGGCCCGGGAATTCTTTGCCGGTGGCCAGGAGCAGCAATTGCACCTGCATGCCCGCAGCAGCACGGCGATCCTCAACCCCCAGGCCTGTGGCGCGAACTGGCTGCGGGTCGGCGATGCGGCCATGGCCGTGGACCCTTTATCCGGCAACGGCATTTTCCAATCCCTGTCCTCGGCGTTGCAGGCCCCGGCGGTGATCAACACCTTGCTGCAGCAGCCGCAACGTGCAGCGCTGGCGCAGCGTTTTCACGGGCAGCGGGTGGAACAGTTGTTCCTGCGTTTTGCGCGCATCGGCCGGGACTTCTACGCCGACGAGCAACGCTGGCCCGAGCAGCCGTTCTGGCAGGCCCGCCGGCAGTGGCCGGATTGCCAGCCGGCGCACCGTGCCGTGGACTTTTCGGCCTTGCGCATCGAGCGCGCCCCGGTGCTGCGCGACGGCCTGGTGGATGAAGCCGAAGTGGTGATCACCCCGGACCAGCCCCTGGGCATCTGGCATGTACAGGGCGTGGAACTGGCGCCGCTGTTGCGCCGTTTGCGCAGCCAGGGGGCGGCCCAGGCCCTGGCGCAACTGAGCCCGGACCAGAATCGGCTGATACGCAGCTGGTTGCTGGCCCAAGGCTACCGCCCCTGAACGGGGATCGTAGGAGCGAGCTTGCTCGCGAACCGCGCAGCGGCCATCCACCGGAGTGAACCCGCGGTCTTTTTCGCCGGCAAGCCGGCTCCTACAGGGGGCACCGGGAGCTGGCGCAGCCCCCGGGCTTGCACTGGTCAGCTACGGGGGTTGAGGTACACCCGCTGGCCGCCTTTCCAGGTTTCGCAGACCTTGATGTCGCGAATCCGGGTGGCCGGGAACTTCTCGTCCAGTGGGTCCTGCTCGAGGATCACGAAGTCGGCGAAGTTCTGGTCCTGCAGGGAGCCGGTCCAGGCCTCGGCATGGCACTGCCAGGCAGCGTCGTAGGTGATGGCTTTCAGCGCCTGCTTGCGGGTCAGGCACTGGCCCTCATTGAGGATGGGTTGCAGGCGCGGGTCATGGACGAACTGGTTGTCATGATTGCGGATGCCTTCCATCTTGCGGGTCACCGCCTGCTCCATCGAACGCAGGGGGCCCAGTGGGGTCACCGAATAGTCGCTGTGCAGGGAAATCCGCAGCTCGTGGTCCAGGGCCGATTTGCAGAGGTCGAGCATGTTGTGTGCCTTCTTTTCGAAAATGGCTTTATCGAAGGCGTAGCCCCAGTAGCCGACATGGCCAATCAAAAAGCTCGGTGACAGGCCCAGGCGCTGCATGGTTTCCAGGGTGCTTTTGCTCAGCAGCGAGCAGTGTTCGATGCGATGGCGCTTGTCCAGGCCGCTCTGGCCCTGCAGGGCCAGGTCATAGGCCTGCAGAGTGAATTCGATGGCCTGGTCGCCGTTGGCATGAATCATCAGCGGCCAGCCTTTTTTCACCGCCGCGTGGATAAATTCCTGGTATTTGACCGGGAGTGTTTTCGGGGTGTCCTCGCCCTTGTCGCACAGATTGAAGTTGCCCACCGGGCGGTCTGTCTCGCAGCAGTAGGGCGCGACCTGATAGCCGGTCAACCCCTGGTTGGACCCGTCCGAGATCACCTTGATCGAGCCCTGATACATATGCCTGGCCTCTTCCCGCGTGGCCGGCCGATAGTCCGGCAGCAGCTTGAGGGCTTCGAGCGAGTTGTTGCAGGCGGCGGCGTAGCCGATCCGCAGCGTTCTGGGGTGGGACAGGAAGTAGGCGTTCAATACCAGCTTCGACAAGGGGTCCATCATCGCGTCGTACAGCAGGGTGATCCCGCGGCTGGCCGCGGTGGCGAAGAAGGTGTCCAGGCGCTCGAAGATCTTCAGCATTGCAAGCTTCTGCCTGGCGGGAATCGACAGGATCCCGGCCACTATCTGGGTTTCCTGCAGCACGCCGTTCTCGACCATGACCCCGGTTCTTTCATGCACCAGATCCCGGGCCGCCGTGTTCATGTAGGCGGTGTGCATGGAGGCGCTGATCAGCAGCATCGGCCGCTTGGCCTCGATGGTGTCCAGGTAGCCCTCTTCGGGCGTGTCGCCACATTGCAGGGTCATGAGTTGGTTCAGGCCGCCCGGCACCACCTTGAACGGCATCAGCGCCGGATCGACCAGGTGCCCGAGGACCCAGCTCGTGCTGTCGTCGGGGAGGTTGTTCTGGATGGTTTCCTTCAGCCAGCCCCAGGTATAGAGCGGCCGCAGGCGCTGGCTGTTTTTCTCTGGCGCCTGCTGGCTATCGCCGTCGTCGGGCTCGATGGCGCCCAGGTTCAGCCAGCCATCCATGGCGCAGCTCTGCACGATGTGGGCGTGGGGCTCGACCAGGCCGGGCAGCAGGGTCTTGCCGTGCAGCGACTGCTTCTTGTAGTCGATGCCCAGGGCCTGCATGCGGGCTTCGACGGCGGCCAGGGTGCCCGCGGCGACCACGTCGCCGGCATGGATGCCCAGGGCTTCGACCCGCTCATCCATGTTGCCGTCGCGCAAGGGGTAGATGATGCCGTCATGAAACACCAGGGACTCGCCGTTCGCGTCCCTGGCCGGGCCCTGTGCCGCGTTGGGGTGGCTGGCGATATAGCTGGCGGGGTCGAGGGTGTCTTTCAACGCTTCCCAGACGGGGTTGTGGCAGCCGCACTGGATGTAATCGTGATCATTTCCATTTGATCCCATGATGCTTTCCTCGGGTTTTCGGTGGTGATGAGGCGTTGTGGGGGGATGAGCCCAGGCTCTTCAAACGAGGTGGCCAGCCGGCTCGGGCTGAGCGTAGCAGTGCTTTGCACGGCGAACAGGGCGGTCGTCGGGGGGCGCCGGACCACCTCCGGCGCCCCGGGTGGGGCGGTTGGCGCGGGGCGGATCAGAGCTTGATCAGCACTGATTTCAACTCGGTGTAGTGTTCGATGGCCGCGTGGCCCATTTCCCGGCCAAGCCCGGACATCTTGTAGCCGCCAAACGGCAGTGCCGGGTCCAGGGCACTGTGGCAGTTGACCCACACCGAACCGGACTTGATCCGCGGAATCATCCGGTGCACCGCCGCCAGGTCGTTGGACCAGATGCTCGCGCCCAGGCCGTAGGGGCTGTCGTTGGCCATGCGCAGGGCGTCGGCCTCATCGTCGAAAGGAATGGCCACCAGCACCGGGCCGAAGATCTCTTCCTGCACCAGCGAATGCTTCTGGTCCACATCCACTATCACCGTCGGCTTGACGAAATACCCCGGGCCGAACTGTTCGCCGCCGCAGGCGATGGTGGCGCCGCTTTCGCGACCCATCTCGATGTAGCGATAGACCCGCTCCTGCTGGCGCGCGGAAATCAGCGGGCCCATCTCGACGCTGGCGTCCAGGCCATTGCCCAGCTTCATGGCATTGGCGATGCCGGCGATGTCGGCTACCACCTTGTCGAAATGCTTGCGCTGCACATACAGCCGGGAGCCGGCGCAGCAGACCTGGCCCTGGTTGAAGAAGATCGCGCTGGCAGCTCCGGCCGCGGCGCTGGCCAGATCGGCGTCGGCCATGACGATGGTTGGCGACTTGCCCCCCAGTTCCAGGGTTACCCGGGTCATGGAGTCCATGGCGATCTTGCCGATTTCCTTGCCCACGGCGGTGGAGCCGGTGAAGGTCAGCTTGTCCACCAGGGGGTTGCGGGTCAGGGCACTGCCGGCGGTGATGCCGGTGCCGGTGACGACGTTGAACACGCCGTCGGGGTAGCCGGCTTCCTGCACCAGTTCGGCCAGTTTCAGGGCGCTGAGCGGGGTTTCGTCCGCCGGCTTGAGCACCAGGGTGCAACCGGTGGCCAGGGCCGGGCCGAGTTTCCAGCAGGCCAGCAGCAGCGGGAAGTTCCAGGCGACGATGGCGCCGACCACGCCCACGGCTTCGCGGCGGATAAAACTGTGGAACTGGTCGTCGGGCATCAGCGGCAGCGAGACCTCGACGCTTGAACCCTCGATCTTGGTCGCCCAGCCGGCCATGTAGCGCAAGAAATCGATGGACAGTTGCACGTCCATGGCCTGGGCCACGGCGGCGCTCTTGCCGTTGTTCAGGCATTCCAGCTGGGCCAGCAGTTCGGCGTCGCGCTGCATCAGGTCGGCGAGTTTCCACAGCAGGTTCTGCCGCTCCCGGGGGCGGGTGCGGGTCCAGGGCGAATCGTCGAAGGCCTGGCGTGCGGCGAGCACTGCGCGGTCCACATCGTCCACCGTGGCCCGGGGCACCAGGCACAGCTGTTCGCCGGTGGCGGGGTTGCGCAGGGGCATGGTCTGGCCGTCGCCGGCCTCGGTCCAGTGGGCACCGATCAGCATGCGCGGGGCGCGCTGGATAAAGGCCGTGGTAGCGGCGAGCAGTGGGGCAATAGCCATGGCGAAGCCTCTTGTTGTAGGTGAGGCAGGGGCTTTCGCAATGGCTGTGCCAGTTCCACCCAGGCGCCGCGGCCCCGCTATGGCAGGGCCTGGGGCGCAGCACCGGGGCTTGCGCGGCGGCAGTTTTTCGCAAACTGCGACAGCCCGGTGAGATTCAAGAGACGCATCGGCTGGCAGGTTCCGGGGGCCGGCAGGGGGCTCTAGATGTGCAGCCAGGCCAGGGTGCCCAGCAGCACGCTGCCGCCGGCCGCGCCGTAGGCGAGCTTCTTCAGCCATTCCTTGCGGGTCAGCAGGGTGATGGCCGCCATCGAAATGGCGATCTGGATCGCCATCATCGCCTGGGCCCAGCGATGATGCTGGTGCAGCGCGGCTTCCGATTGCTCGTCCCAGTCCCGAGCCTCGGCTTCCAGGGCCTCGGCCTTGAGGCGCACCGCTTCCTTTTCCTTCTGGTAGCGCTGGGCTTCGATGCCGTAGTGCGCGGCATCGACTCCGGGAATGTGGGTCGCCAGCTCCGCCAGGTTCTGCCGGCTGGACTTGGCCTGGTAGTAGCTCCACTGGTTGGCGGCTTCGGTCTTTTTCATCGCGGCATTGTTCTTGTCCATCGCCGCCAGGCTCTCCGAGGAGCCGGCCTGATAGCTCAGGAGCGCTCCCAGGGTGGCCATGATCGCCGTCATCACCGCGATCTTGCTGGCGAAGCGGTCACTGCGCGCGTGGGCTTGTTCGCTCACGTGTTCCAGGTGCTTTTCGTGGGGGCTGGGCACATCGAAGTCTTCGGTCATGGCGATCCGATCGGCTGGGTAGGGAGTGTTTCAAATTGTATCCATGGCCACTGGCGCCAGCAGGGCCAGTGTGAGTTCGTTCAGCTGGCCGACAGCCTGGAGCTGTGGGCCCAGGCCGGAAGGGCCGCGCTTGGGATCAAGGTTGACCATTTCGCGATAATCGAAAAGAAGTTCTCGTTAGACGGTCGCCAGCTGGCCTTTCTAAAGTAGGCGCTTCGAATCCGTGAGTACTTCCCATGCCCATTTACCCGAGGCCTGCATGGGCCCTGTGCGCCCTATTGGCCGGTTGCACCCTGGGGCCGGAACGGCCGCCCGGCAGCACTGTGCCCCTGCCCGTGAGCCACCTGGACGCAGCGGCCGAGCAGGGGCTTGACCAGTGGTGGCAGCTCTATCGTGACCCTGGGCTCAATGCCGCGGTACAAGAAGCCCTGAGCCAGAACCGCGACTTGCGGATGGCTGCGGCCAACCTGCTTCAGGCCCGGGCGCTGCTGCGCGAAACCGATACCCTGCGCCAGCCTTCCACCCAGGTGACGGCCCGCGCCGGCTACGGCAGTACCGCCGACGACCAGCTGGAAGCCGCCTTGCAGGACAGCCAGCACATCCGCACCGGCAGCCGCTATGGGGTCGGCCTGGATGTGCAGTGGGAGGCCGACCTGTTCGGCCGCCTGCACGGCCTGGCCGATGCCGCCCGGGCTGATGCCGAGGCGGCCCGGGCCGCCGAAGATGGCCTGCGGGTGGTG
>NZ_VYKE01000118.1:0-18247 GCF_032424515.1 Pseudomonas sp. JV245A | reverse complement strand
CCAGGCCCTGGTAGCAAGCGGCATGAATCCGCAACCGCCCTTCTTCATGCAGGCGCGCCACCAGCTCGGCGCTCAGGGGCGGCGAGCGATGGTGATGGCTTTCCCACCAGGGCCGTACATGGCGCACGAACTGGCGTTTGTGCACCTCACTGGCCTGGCTCCACAGGCGCCCTATATGCACCCGCACCGTGTCCAGCGGGGCCTGCCAGTCGATGCCCTGGGCCTCGGCCACGCGGCATTGCTGGCGCAGCGCCCGCAGCAGTTGCCGAGGGCTGCGGATGCTCGGGTCGGCGCCGAGAAAGTCTTCCCAGGCCGGGGGCTGGCGGCGCACGTGTGGCAGCAGCCCATGCCGGGAAAACACCTCGATCGGCCCACGATGCCCGGCCTGCTCCAGGGACACCACGGCGTCCACCATGGTCAGCCCGGAACCGATGATCAGCACCGTCGCCCGGGGATCGAGGCGGGCCATGGCCGCCACATCCCAGGGGTCCAGCGCCGCGGCATTCAGGCCGCTGGAACGGGTCTGCGGGGTACGCGCCGCCGGGAACATGCCGGTGGCCAGCACCGCCACCGCGCCGGGCAGTTGCCGGCCATCGGCCAGGGTCAGTAGCACGCCGTCAGGGCCGGTTTCCAGGTCCACCGCCTCGCCCTGCACATGGCTCAACGAGGAGCCCTGCGCCCGGCCCTGCACCTGGGCCTCGGCCAGGCGCTGCTGGACGTAGACACCAAACAGCCCGCGAGGTGGAAACAGTTCGCTGACCGGCACATGCTGGCGGTCCGACTCGGGCCAGCCGCCCTCGGCGATGTGCCGGGCCAGCCATTGGGTCAGGTCGTCGGCGTTGTCCGGGTCGACGCTCATGCGCGCGGCGTTGCCATTGAGGGTGTGCCCCAGCTCCACGGCGCTGTAGGCCTCGCCGCGCCCCAGCTCGCTGCGCGGTTCTATGACCAGGATCCGTCGCTGGCCCGGCAGGCGCAGCAACTGGGCGGCCAGCAAGGCGCCGCTGAGGCCGCCGCCGACAATCAGGATTGGCGCATCACGGGTGGCAGGGGTTGCCTGTCCGGTGTGGGTTTGGCTCATGGAATGCTCACGGTCAGTGTTTGCCCAGGTAGAAATCCTGCAGGTCGCCCCGGGCCAGCAGTTGCTCGGCGCTGCCGGACAAGGCCACGCGGCCGGTGTCCAGCAGGTAGGCATGGGAAGCGTACTTGAGCGCCAGATTAATGCTTTGCTCGGCGATCAGAAAGCTCACCCCCGCCTCGCGATTGAGCTGGGCGACGATCTGGAAAATCTCCTGGACGATAATAGGCGCCAGGCCCATGGACGGTTCATCCAGCAGTACCAAAGTAGGACGAGTCATCAACGCCCGGCCGATGGCCAGCATCTGCTGCTCGCCACCGGAGGTCAGCCCGGCGCGCACCCGGCGCTTGGTCAGCAGCCGCGGAAACCAGCTGTAGATACGCTCCAGGTCCTGTTCCAGCTGGCGCCGGCCCAGGCCACGGACAAAGCCGCCGGCGCGCAGGTTGTCTTCCACCGTCAACTGGGGGAAGACGTGGCGCCCTTCCAGCACATGCACCATGCCATGGCGCACCCGCTGGCTGGGGTCGACCCCGGCCAGGTCCTGCCCGGCAAAGGCGATGGCGCCGCGGCTGAGCTCGGCACGCTCGGCCCGCACCAGCCCGGAAATGGCCTTGAGGGTGGTGCTCTTGCCGGCGCCATTGGCCCCCAGCAAGGCGACGATGGCCCCCCGGGGCACGCTCAAAGATACCCCGGCCAGCGCCAGGATCACGCCGTCGTAGATCACCTCGATGTCCTGTACCTGCAGCAAGGTCTCGGCCGTCGCGGCCGTGGCGCTGTGGCTCATGGTTCAGTCACCCTCGTTGCATGTACGGGGCACCAGGCGCTTCTCCTTGGCAAAGGCCGCGGCCTTTTCGTCGATCAGCGGCCGTAGCAGCGCACGGTCGGCGGCAATCCACTCGCTGATCAGGGTCCAGTTGGCGCCGTCCCATTGCTGCACCCGGGCCGCGCCGCCGCCTTCGTGATCGCGGCAGGACAGCTTGAGGTTCTGCATCAGCCCCAGGTAGCCCATGTCCTTGAGCCGGGCGTCGTCGATGTTCAGGTGTTCCAGGCCCCAGCGCCCTTCCTCGCCATTGAGCGGGCGCTTGCCGAACTTGCCCTGGGCGGTCCGGATCGCCTCCACCGCCACCGCCGCGTTCACCAGGCCGGAGTTGTAGTACACGCTGCCGAAATTCTTCAGGTCCTTGAGGTCGCTCTTGCCGGTATCGAGGATGTACTGCTTGAGGCGCTTGTGGATCTCGAAGTCACTGCCCGCCGGGTAGGGCGTCAGCGCCAGGTAGCCCTTGGCCGCGGCGCCGGCCGGCAGCACGTCTTCGCTGGAGCTGGCCCAGATATCGCCGATGATGTGGTCCACCGGGAAGCCGAAGCGCGCGGCGGTCTTCACCGCCACCGGGGTGGACACGCCCCAGGTGCGCAGGAACACCCAGTCCGGGTTCTGCTGGCGGATCTGCCGCCATTGCGCCGACTGCTCGTTGCCCGGGTCGGCCACCGGGATCTGGATGTTCTCGAAACCGTACTTCTCGGCCAGCAGCTTGAGCGGCCCGAGGGTTTCCCGGCCATAGGCGGAGTCGTGATAAAGCGTGGCGATCTTCTTGCCCTTGAGCCGGTCGAACCCGCCCTCGCGCTGGGCGATGTAGTTCACCAGGGTCGAGGCCTCGCTGTAGAAGGTCAGCATCACCGGGAAGTTGTAGGGGAACACCGTGCCGTCGGTGGCTTCGGTGCGGCCGTAGCCCAGGGTGATCAGCGGGATTTTGTCCACCTCGGCACGCTCACTCAGGGCATAGGCCGCCGGTGCGCCGTTGGGCTGGTAGACCGCCACCGGTGCGCCATCCAGGCCGTTCTTGAAGCGCTCGTAGCACTCGATGCCCTTCTCGGCGGTCCATTCGGTCTCGCACTCCTGCCACACCAGCTTGACCCCGTTGATGCCGCCCTCCACCTGGTTGATGTAGTTCAGGTAGTCGATCATCCCGGCCCACACCTGCACCCCGCTGGAGGCGTAGGCGCCAACCCGGTAGGTGGCCAGGGGGAAGAACTGCTGGTCCGGCCCGGCCTGGGCTGCCGGGGCAACGGCCGCCGCCAGCAGCAACGCCGCGCCGGCCAGGGAAGCTTTCAAGGATGCACGCATGTTGTCTCTCTGTTCTGGGAGGAGGAATTCAGAAGCGCAGCGGCCAGTGCCGCAGGCGCTCGCGCAGGTTGCCCAGCAAGCGGATCAGGCCCTCGGGTTCCTTGATCAGGAACAGGATGATCAGCACGCCGAAAATGATTTTCTGCAGGTTCTGCAACTGCCCGGCGTCCACCGCCCCGCCCAGCAGTGCCTGCCCGGCATGGCTGAGGAGAATCGGCAACAGGCTGATGAAGGCCGCGCCGACGAAGTTGCCGGCCACGCTGCCCATGCCGCCGATAATGATGATGAAGAGGATCTGGAACGAACGATTGATATCGAAGCTGCTGGCGCTGGCGGTGCCCAGGTAGGCGAAGGCCCACAGCGCACCGGCGATGCCCAGGTAGAACGAGCTGACGGCAAACGCCTGGCGTTTGTAGCGGGCCACCGGGATGCCGATCACCGCGGCGGCGGTGTCCATGTCGCGGATCGCCATCCAGTTGCGCCCGACCTGGCTGTGCACCAGGTTCTGCGCGACCCAGGTCAACAGCAGCACCGTCACCAGGGTCAGCAGGTAGCGCCCCTGGGGGTGGTTCAGGTCATGGCCCAGCAGGCTCAACTGCGGCGCCGAAATGGTGCCCGAGGAACCGTAGTTGTAGAACCAGGGAAACTTGACGAACAGCCACTCCAGGAAGAACTGCGCCGCCAGGGTGCTGACCATCAGGTAGAAACCCTTGATCCGCGAGCTGGGCAGGCCGAACAGCCAGCCCACCAGGGCGCTGATCAGGCCGCCGCCGAGCAGGGCCAGGGGCAGCCCCAGCTGCGGCAGGCGCAGCAGAATACCGTAGGTGGCAAAGGCCCCCACGGCCATGAAGCCGGCGGCGCCCACCGAGGTCTGGCCGGTGTAGCCGGTCAGCAGGTTGAGCCCGAGCCCGGCCAGGGACAGCACCAGGAACGGAATCAGGATCGCGTTGAGCCAATAGTCGTTGCCCAGCACCGGCACCACGCCGAAGGCCAGCAGCAACAGGCCGGCCAGGCCCCAGGGCAGGCGGCGCTGGACCAGCAGCAAGGGGGCGGTTTGCCGCGTCAGAAGAAGGGACATCAATTCACACTCGCTCGATGGCCCGCTCGCCGAACAGGCCGGCGGGGCGGATGTAGAGGAAGGCCAGGGCCAGGACATAGGCGAACCAGGGGCTGATGCCGCCGCCAATCAGCGGGCCGATATAGACCTCCGCCAGGTTTTCGGCGGCGCCGACGATCAGGCCGCCGGCAATCGCCCCGCCAATCGAGGTGAAGCCGCCGATGATCAGCACCGGCAGCGCCTTGAGCACCACCAGCGATAGAGAGAACTGCACCCCCTGGCGTGCCCCCCAGAGCAGCCCGGCCACCAGCCCCACCACCCCGGCCACCGCCCAGACGATCTGCCAGATGCGGTTGAGGTTGATGCCGATGGACAGCGCCGCCGTGGTGTCGTCGGCCACCGCCCGCAGCGAGATGCCGATGCGGGTCTTGTTGAACAGCAGCGCCAGCACCGTCACCAGCACCAGGGCGGTGGCCGCGGCAATCAGGTCGAACTGGCTGACCATCAGCGGCCCGAGGAACAGCGGCACATCGTCGATGCCCAGGTCCAGGGCCCGCACCTGGGAGCCCATCAGGCCCTGGGCCAGGCCCTCGATGATGAACGACAGGCCCAGGGTGGCCATGAACAGGGTGATCGGCGAACGGTTGACCAAGGGTCGCAGCACCAGGCGTTCGATCAGCCAGGCGCCGAGGATCATCACCAGCACCGTCAGCAACAGTGCCAGGGCGAAAGGCACGCCCTGCTCGTGCAGGCTGACGAAGGTCAGCGCGGCGAACAGCAGCATCGAGCCCTGGGCGAAATTGAACACGCCACTGGCCTTGTAGATCAGCACGAAGCCGATGGCCACCAGTGAATACAGGGTGCCGGCCAGCAGACCGCCGAGCAGGGTTTCGAAGAAGAATGCCATCAGTGCACGGCCCCCAGGTAAGCGGCGATCACCTCGGGGTTGGCCTGGACCTCGGCCGGTGTGCCATCGCCCACCTTGCGTCCGTAGTCGAGTACCACCACGTGGTCGCACAGGTCCATGACCACCGCCATGTCGTGCTCGATCAGCACCACGGTGGTGCCCAGGTCACGGTTGATGTCGGCGATGAAGCGGGCCATTTCCTGCTTCTCCTCGGCATTCATTCCGGCCAGGGGTTCGTCCAGCAGCAACAGGCTGGGCCCGGCGATCAGCGCCCTGCCCAACTCGACGCGCTTTTGCAGGCCATAGGCCAGGTTGCCCACCGGCACATCGCGCAATGCCTGCAATTCCAGAAACTGCAGGATGCCTTCGGCCAGCTGGCGGAATGCCCGGGCTTCACGGCGGGCCCGGGGCAAGCCCAGGGCCTGTTCGATGAAGCGCGCGCGGGAGTGGCGCGAAAGGCCGGTGAGCAGGTTGTCCAGCACGCTCATCTTCTTGAACAGCGCGTTGTTCTGGAACGTCCGGCCGATGCCCCGGCGCGCGGCGTCCAGCGGGTCGATGCGCTGCAATGGCTGGCGCTCGAACACGATGGTCCCGGCGTCAAAGCGATAGACCCCGTTGAGCACGTTGAGCAGCGAACTCTTGCCCGCGCCATTGGGGCCGATCAGGGCACAGATCTCGCCCCGGCGCACCTCGAACGACAGTTGATTGATGGCCTTGACCCCCTTGAACGACAGGGAGATGTCACTGACTTGCAAAATGGATTCGGCGTGGCTCATGCAATGTTCCGTGTGAATTCGACGATCCAGGCCGGGGTGGCCGGTGGCGTCGTGGCCTGGGGGGCCTGCCAGATGAATTGCAGGCGAGCAAAGCCCAGCAGGCGGCGCACCCGATGCTTGAGCAGGCGCGCCAACAGGCCCTGGGGATGGGCCAAGGCCCACTCGCACAGGCGTCGGCGCCAGCTGTCGGGGGGCGCCAGGCGGCTCTCGACCTCGTCCGCCAGGCGTTGCAGGCGCTGGGGCGACAGCAGCAGGCCGCTGGGGGCTACCTCCCGCCGGTCGCGGCTGGTCGAGCCGCGGCTTTCGGCGAAGGCCAGGCACTGGCCACTGCCCAACCATTGCTCCAGCAGCACCGTCAGGCCCTCCTGCCATTGCGTGCCCTCCTCGCTCCACAATTGGCCGCTGCCGACCGGGGCGCGCCAATTGGCCTGGCGCCGGGGTGGCTCGCCCCGGCCCAGCAGCTCGCGCAATTCCAGCAGGGGCAGATGCGCGCCTTCCGGCAGGCGCGGCAAGGCTTGCCCGGCAATCAGCAACTGCGGGGCCAGAGCGTTTTCACTGGCGGCGACCCAATCCAGCACCTGCTGGCGCGAATGCACGAAGGCGTGGCTCGGTTGCAGGCGCCACAGGGTCTGGCGCAGGGCTTGGGGCGGCAGCTCGTCGTCCAGGCTCAGCACCTCGGCGCCAAGGCTGTGGGCCGCCAGGGCCAGCAGGAGCAGGTCCGGTTCGAAGCGGGCGCTGACTGCCAACCGCGAATCCGGCGTCAGGCCCTGCTGGCGCAGGCCGTCGGCCAGGCGCTCGACGTCCCGCAGGGCGTCGATCCAGCGCCAGGCGTACCAGTGGCCGTGGCGCTTGTGGCGCAAGGCGTTGTGCAACGGGCTGACCTGGGCCCAGTGGCGCAACCGCTCCAGGGCCCCGCTCAACTGCAGCCGGGCCTGGGGCGCTGGCGAATCCGCGCTCGGCGCACGCTTGAGTTCATGCACGCTCATGAGTTGACCTCGATCTCTTGGCAATCGCGTGCGGTGGTCCGCTGGCTGGAAATGAACGGGGGGCCTTGTGGGCCTTTTCGCTTGTAGGAGCCGGCTTGCCGGCGAAGGCGTGGGCCCCTTCGCTGGCGAGCCAGCTCCTACAGGGCGCGGGGTTCAGGCGCTGGCACGTTGCGCGGCTGTTTGGCGTTGCCCGCCCAGGTTGCGCCAGGCGCTGCCCGGGTGGCTTTCGGGCAGGCGCGGGCCGGCGCCGAAGAGTTTTTCCCGCAGGGTGCCCGGGGCGTATTCGGTCTTGTAGACGCCCCGCTTCTGCAACTCCGGCACCAGCAGTTCCACGGCGTCGATAAAGCTTTCGTGGGTCAGCGCATACGCCAGGTTGAAGCCGTCGACGTCGGTTTCTTCCACCCATTCCTGAAGCAGGTCGGCGACGGTTTCCGGGCTACCGACGAACAACGGGCCAAAGCCGCCGATGCCCACCCAGTCCGCCAGTTCATGGGGTGTCCAGACCTTGTTCGGGTCTGCCGTGGAGAAGGCCTCCACCGCCGACTGGATGGCGTTGGTGTGCACGTGCTTGAGGGGCTCGTCGGGCTTGAAGCGGCTGAAGTCGATGCCGGTCCAGCCGGAAATCAGCGCCATGGCGCCCTCATAGCTGACCCAGGATTTGTATTCCTCGAACTTGGCCTTGGCCTTGGCGTCGGTCTCGCCCAGGATCACCGTCTGCAGGTTGAAGATCAGGATCTTCGACGGATCGCGCCCGGCCTCGGCGGCCCGGCGGCGGATGTCGGCCACGGTCTTTTTCAGCAGCACCTTGGACGGCGCGGCGACGAACACGCATTCGGCCTGCTCGGCGGCGAACTGCTTGCCCCGGCTGGATGCCCCGGCCTGGTAGAGCACCGGGGTACGTTGCGGCGACGGCTCGCAGAGGTGGATGCCCGGCACCTGGAAGTGTTTGCCGACATGGCGGATCTCGTGGATCTTGCTCGGGTCGCTGAAGATCCGTCGCTCGCGGTCGCGCAGGATCGCGCCGTCTTCCCAACTGCCTTCCCAGAGCTTGTAGCAGACCTCCAGGTACTCCTCGGCGTAGTCGTAGCGAGCGTCGTGTTCGGTCTGGGCCTGCTGCCCGATGTTCTTGGCCCCGCTCTCCAGGTAGGAGGTGACGATGTTCCAGCCGGCGCGGCCCTTCGTCAGGTGATCGAGGGTGGATAGGCGACGGGCGAAGGGGTACGGGTGCTCGAAGGACAGCGACGCGGTGAGGCCGAAGCCCAGGTGCTCGGTGACCAGGGCCATGGGCGGGATCAGCTGCAGCGGGTCGTTCACCGGGACCTGGGCGGCCTGGCGGATCGCTGCCTCGCCGTTGCCGTTGTAGACGTCGTAGATGCCCAGCACATCGGCGATGAACAACCCGTCGAACTTGCCCTTTTCGAGAATTTTCGCCAGGTCGGTCCAGTACTCCAGGTCCTTGTACTGCCAGGAGCGGTCCCGGGGGTGGGCCCAGAGGCCCGGCGACTGGTGGCCGACACAGTTCATGTCGAAGGCATTGAGGCGGATTTCACGGGACATCACACAACACTCCTGAAACCTTGGGGTGGCACGCCATTGAGGCGGTAGTTGCCGATCAGTTGGTATTTCCAGCGCAGCGGGTCATCCAGGGTCTGGGGCTGCGGGCTGCGCTGACCGGTGAGTTCGAACTCGGCGTCGCTGGCCGCCAGCAGTGCCTGGCCCGCGGCAATCGCAGCCTCGGCCAGGGCTACCGCAACTTCCGCCGGGTCCGGCTCTTGTTCTATCTGGCGCTGGGCCCGTTCCTGCAGGGCCGCGGCCAGGTCGATGCGGATGTTCAGGTCGCCAAAGCGGCTGATCACATAGGGGTCGTCGCTGGCCCTGGCCAGGCCGCTGCCGCTCCAGGGCCGGGCCTGCTCGCGGATGAAATCCAGGGTTTGCTGCAGCAGGACGCGGGCCCGCTGCAGGACCTGGGCGTTGTGTTCCAGGGCCGCTTGGGGGGTGTCGGGGCGGGTCAGTGCATTCATGGCGCAGTCCTTCAGTTCCAGGCGTGGCGGGCCGGCTTGATGCCGTTGAGCAGGTAGTTGCCGATCAGGTGATATTTCCAGCGCGCCGGATCGTGCAGGGTGTGGGTGCGGGCGTTGCGCCAGTGGCGGTCGAGGTTGTACTTGCCCGACACCGAACGGGTGCCGGCCAGTTCGAAGAGTTTGCTGGCGGCGAGCAAGGCACTCTCCGCCGACAGCACCTTGGCCTGGGCCACCACCAGGGAGGCCTGGGCGACGCTGTCTTCACCGGGCTGGGCCAGGGCCTGATCGACCGCCTCGGCGGCCTTGGCGAGGATCGCCTCGGTGCCGTGCACCCGCCATTCCAGGTCGCCGATGGCGGCGATGGTGAACGGGTCCTGCCAGCCATGGTCCAGGCCGCTGTCGATCCACGGCCGGGATTGCCGGGCATGATGCTTGGCGTCTTCCAGGGCGGCGACGGCGATGCCGGTGTCCACCGCGGCCTGGATGATTTGCGAGATCGGGCCATCGGCGGTGGGCTGGTCGAAGGCCCGATGGGCCGGGATCACCGCGCTGCGCGGCACCCGCACCGCCTTGAGGCTGACCCCGCCGCTGGCGGTGGTGCGCTGGCCGAAGCCGTCCCAGCTGTCGATCACCGTGAGGCCAGGGTTGTCGCGCTCGATAAAGGCAATGTGCGCCTGGTTGTGTTCGTCCACCGCCACCGCCGGGACGATGTGGGCGAACAGCGCCCCGGTGCAGTAGAACTTCTCGCCGTCGATCTGCGCCTGTTCGCCGTCGAAACGGATCTGGGTTTCAAAGGCGCCGACGTGCTTGCTGCCGGCCTCGGAAAACGCATTGCCGAAGCGGTAGCCCTGCAACACCTTGGCGAAGTAATGGCGCTTCTGCTCTTCGCTGGCGGTCTGCAGCAGGATGTCCACCACCCCCAGGTGGTTCTGCGGCAACTGGCCGAGAGACGGGTCGGCGGCGGAAATGAGCTTGATGACTTCCACCAGGGTGGCGTAGGACACCCCGGCGCCGCCGTACTCTTTGGGGATGGTGATGCCCCACAGGCCGCTGGCGGAAAATTCGTCGAGCTCTGCCCGAGGCAGGCGCCGCTCGCGATCACGCAGCGCCGCCTCCACGGCAAAGCGCTGGGCCAGGGCCCGGGCCACGCTGATGGCTTGCGCATCGTTCTGGATGAGATGGGCACTGCGAGAGGGTTGGGCTGGGGCTGTCATGGGCCGACTCCGCTTCCTGAACATCAAGGTGAACACCCGTCGCGGGGTTCTTTCCAGGACAATTGCAGGAGTCGTGCCTAAATATAAAAACCTTTAATATCAGCAGCTTGCTTGATAATTCAGCTAAAAGACATCAACTGAAAACAGGCAAAATGTCCAACTGCTGTTGCTGGGCAAACAGCGCTTGCCGGGCCACGGGGCATCAGATCACCACGTTGCGCACGAAGCGCGTGGCCCGGGTGCCGTCGTTGCGGTAGCCGTGGGGCACGTGGCTGGCGAACATGAAGAAGTCACCGCATTCCAGGCGCCGTTCAGTGTCGCCGAAAAACACCGTCAGGCAGCCTTCGAAGACGTAGATCTGCTCGCTCCAGCCCTCGGCGTCGCACTCCGAGTGATAGACCTCGCCAGGCTCCAGCTGCCATTCCCAAAGCTCCACTTCACGGGTGGCCTCGGCCTTGGCCAGGAGCAGCGCCTTGCTGCCGGGGATAGCACCGGCCCAGGCCAGCTCGTTGATGCGGCTCGAATCCCGGGATTCCGGGGCCTGGATCAGGTCGCTGAAGGCCACGTCCAGGGCTTCGGCCACCCGGTCCAGGGTGCCGAGGCTGACGTTCTTCTCCCCCGCCTCTATCGCCACCAGCATCCGCCGGCTGACATTGGATTTTTCCGCCAGGGCGCTCTGGCTCAAACCCGCGGAATTGCGCAGGCGGCGGACGTTGAGGCTGACATGTTGCAGGACCGAGGCCCGCTGGACGTTTTCTTTGTGCACTATATTGCTCACTCCTGGGGCCTGCGCAGTATACTGCCCAACTTCCGGCGCATTGTGCGTCCCCCTCAGGTAGCACGCAAGGCCATGACAGCAACGCCCTCCCGCGGATTCCAGTTCAAGTTGAGCAAGGCCGAAGCCGTGCTGGTGCTGATCACCATGATCTGGGGCGGCACCTTCCTGCTGGTGCAGAACGCCATGAGCGTCAGCGGGCCGATGTTCTTCGTCGGCCTGCGCTTTGCCGCAGCGGCGTGCATGGTCGGTGCATTCTCACTGCGCCACTTGCGCGGCCTGACCCTGTTCGAACTGCGCGCCGGGGCCTTTATCGGCACCGCGATCATGCTCGGCTACGGTTTGCAGACCGTGGGCCTGCAAAGCATTCCCAGCAGCCAGTCGGCGTTCATCACCGCCCTTTATGTGCCCTTCGTGCCGCTGCTGCAATGGCTGTTCATGGGCAAGCGCCCGGGGTTGCTGCCGAGTATCGGCATCATGCTGGCGTTCACCGGGCTGATGCTGCTGTCCGGGCCCAATGGCGCCTCCCTGGACTTCAGCCCCGGGGAGATCGCCACCCTGATCAGTACCGTGGCCATTGCCGCGGAGATCATCCTCATCAGCAGCTTCGGCGGGCGGGTGGATGTGCGCCGGGTCACCGTGGTGCAACTAGCGGTCACCTCGCTGCTGGCGTTCGCCATGGTGTGGCCGACCGGGGAAGCGCTGCCGGGGTTTTCCTGGCTGCTGCTGGCCAGCGCCCTGGGCCTGGGGGCTGCCAGCGCGGTGATCCAGCTGGCAATGAACTGGGCGCAGAAAAGCGTCTCGCCGACCCGCGCCACCCTGATCTATGCCGGCGAGCCGGTGTGGGCCGGGATTGTCGGGCGCATCGCCGGGGAGCGCCTGCCGGGGCTGGCGTTGCTGGGCGGCGCCTTGATCGTGCTGGCGGTGATCATCAGCGAATGGAAGCCCAAGGCAGAAGCCGGACAGCAGAGCGGCGAGGCGGTGGAGTCCTGAGCAACGGCCCGCTGCGGGGGGTGGCTTGCTGGTGAGGGAGCTCTTGAGGGCCCTTTCGCTGGCAAGCCAGCGCCTACGGCTGGCTGGGGTAGTGGTGGGGACTGTAGGAGCCGGCTTGCCGGCGAAGGTGCTCTTGCAGGCGCTCTCGCTGATAGGCCAGCGCCTACAGTGCGGGGTCCCCGGGGGCGTAGAGCCAGGTGGGGACGGTCAGGGAGCCCTTGTGCTTGGGCTCCAGCAGTACCCGGTCATTTTCAGGCTCGCCGTGATAGTAGAAGTAGGCGTGGTAGAGCGCATGCCCCTCGGCAAAGGCGCGGTCGAAATAGAGCACCGTGCCAGGCGGCAGCACATAGTTGCGCTCATCCCCCTGCGGGCCTTCGATGACCAGCGCCTGGCGGGTCTTGAGCATGTCGGGGCGGTCCAGATAATGCTCCAGGCCAATGCCCGATGCCGCACCGAAGGCGGTGAACAGCACGGCGAACGCGCCCCGCCGAAACAGCCGGCCCAAGGCCGATCCTTTAATCATGTGCACCCTTGTCGATCCTTGTGGCGGCTTGAGCTGGGCAGGGCATTTGCCCCACAGCACCCGGTGAACGGGCGCATCAGGCATTTGTCTCCTACCTTTGAAAGCGTATGTAACATTTCTTAGGGGGCCCGGGCCGCGCATGGCGGTTGGTGATCCAGGGCCTGGCACGTATTATGCGTCATACTTTTCCGCAGATTAGAAGCCTATGTCCCTGATAGTTCTACTGCTTCTGCCATTCATCGGCAGCTGTCTGGCGGCCCTGTTGCCGCACAACGCACGTAACACCGAATCTCTGCTGGCCGGCCTGGTGGCACTCATTGGCACCATCCAGGTGGCTCTGCTGTACCCACAGATCGCCGATGGCGGGGTGATTCGCGAGGAGTATGCCTGGCTGCCGAGCCTGGGGCTGAACTTCGTGCTGCGCCTGGACGGCTTCGCCTGGCTGTTCTCGCTGCTGGTGCTGGGCATCGGCAGCCTGGTGGCGCTCTACGCGCGTTATTACATGTCGCCACAAGATCCGGTGCCGCGTTTCTTCGCCTTCTTCCTGGCCTTCATGGGGGCCATGCTCGGCCTGGTGATTTCCGGCAACCTGATCCAGATCGTGTTCTTCTGGGAGCTCACCAGCCTCTTCTCCTTCCTGCTGATCGGCTACTGGCACCACCGCTCCGATGCCCGCCGCGGCGCCTACATGGCGTTGATGGTCACCGGTGCCGGGGGCTTGTGCCTGCTGGCCGGGGTCATGCTGCTCGGCCATGTGGTGGGCAGCTACGACCTGGACCAGGTACTGGCTGCCGGAGACAAGATACGCGCCCACGCGCTCTACCCGATCCTGTTGCCCCTGATCCTGCTGGGCGCCCTGAGCAAGAGCGCGCAGTTCCCCTTCCATTTCTGGCTACCCCACGCCATGGCCGCACCGACCCCGGTCTCGGCCTACCTGCATTCGGCGACCATGGTCAAGGCCGGGGTGTTTCTCCTGGCCCGCCTGTGGCCGTCGTTGTCCGGCACTGAAGAATGGTTCTACATCGTCAGCGGCGCCGGGGCCTGCACCCTGGTGCTGGGCGCCTACTGCGCGATGTTCCAGAACGACCTCAAGGGCCTGCTGGCCTATTCCACCATCAGCCACCTGGGGCTGATCACCCTGCTGCTGGGCCTGAACAGCCCGCTGGCCGCGGTGGCGGCGGTGTTCCACATTCTCAACCACGCCACGTTCAAGGCCTCGCTGTTCATGGCGGCCGGGATCATCGACCACGAAAGCGGCAGCCGTGACATCCGCAAGCTCAACGGCCTGATCAAGCTGATGCCCTACACCGCGACCCTGGCCATGGTGGCCAGCGCCTCCATGGCCGGGGTGCCGCTGCTCAACGGCTTCCTGTCCAAGGAGATGTTCTTCGCCGAGACAGTGTTCATCAACTCCAGCGCCTGGGTGGAAATCGCCCTGCCGGTGATCGCTACCATCGCCGGGACCTTCAGCGTCGCCTACGCCCTGCGCTTCACGGTCGACGTGTTCTTCGGGGAGCCGGCCACCGACCTGCCGCACACGCCCCACGAGCCGCCGCGCTGGATGCGTGCCCCGGTTGAACTGCTGGTGTTCACCTGCCTGCTGGTGGGGATCTTCCCGGCGCAGATCATCGGCCCGCTGCTGGCCGCCGCGGCGCTGCCGGTGGTGGGCGGGACCCTGCCCGAGTACAGCCTGGCCATCTGGCACGGCCTCAATGCCCCGATGATCATGAGCCTGATCGCCATGTCCTGCGGCATCGTCCTCTACCTGCTGCTGCACAAGCCGCTGGTGGCGGGCCGTTTCGCCTACCCGCCGGGCGTGGGCCGTCTCAACGGCAAGCTGTTGTTCGAGCGCAGCCTGGTGGGCATGACTCGCCTGGCCCGGCGCCTGGAACGCCGGTTGAGCACCAAGCGCCTGCAGACCCAGCTGTTCGTGCTGATCCTGGCGGCGGTGATCGCCGGGCTGATCCCCATGCTCTACAGCCAGCTGACCTGGGGCGACCGGCCGAAGATCCCCGGTTCCATCGTCTTCGTGACCTTCTGGCTGCTGGCCATCGCCTGCGCCCTGGGCGCCGCCTGGCAAGCCAAGTACCACCGTCTGGCCGCCCTGACCATGGTCAGCGTCTGCGGCCTGATGACCTGCGTGACCTTCGTCTGGTTCTCGGCGCCGGACCTGGCCCTGACCCAGCTGGTGGTGGAAGTGGTGACCACGGTGCTGATCCTCCTCGGCCTGCGCTGGCTGCCACGGCGGATCGAGGACGTCTCGCCCCTGCCCAGCAGCGTGCCCAAGGCGCGCATCCGCCGCCTGCGCGACCTGAGCCTGTCGGTGGCCGTGGGCCTGGGCATGGCAGTGCTGTCCTACGCCATGCTGACCCGCCCCACTCCCAACGACATTTCCTCGTTCTACCTCAGCCGCGCCCTGCCCGAAGGCGGCGGCACCAATGTGGTCAACGTGACCCTGGTGGACTTCCGCAGCTTCGACACCCTGGGCGAGATCACCGTGCTGGCGGCGGTGGCCCTGACCGTGTTCGCCCTGCTGCGCCGCTTCCGCCCGCCCAAGGAAAGCATGCAGTTGCCGGCGCAGCAGCGCCTGCTGGCCCCGGACGTGGTCACCGACCTGGTCAACCCGCGCCAGGCCAGCGACACCGCCCTGGGCTTCATGATGGTGCCGGCGGTGCTGGTGCGCCTGCTGCTGCCGATTGCCCTGGTGGTGTCCTTCTACCTGTTCATGCGCGGGCACAACCTGCCGGGTGGCGGTTTCGTCGCCGGGCTGGTGATGTCGGTGGCCTTCATCCTCCAGTACATGGTGGCGGGCACCCAGTGGGTCGAGGCGCAGATGAGCCTGCGGCCGCTGCGCTGGATGGGCACCGGGCTGCTGGTTGCCCTGGCCACCGGCCTCGGCGCCCTGGCCTGGGGCTACCCGTTCCTGACCACCCACACGCTGCATGTGGACCTGCCGCTGTTCGGTGATATCCACATCGCCAGCGCGCTGTTCTTCGACATCGGCGTGTACGCCGTGGTGGTGGGTGCGACCCTGCTGATCCTCACGGCCCTGGCGCACCAGTCGGTGCGGGCCCACAAGCCGGCCAGCCAGGCCAAATCCCTGACTCAGAACGGAGCCGCCTGATGGAAGAAGTCATCGCAATCGCCATTGGGGTCCTCGCCGCTTCCGGAGTCTGGCTGGTGCTGCGCCCGCGGACCTTCCAGGTGGTGATGGGCCTGTGCCTGCTGTCCTATGCGGTCAACCTGTTCATCTTCAGCATGGGCAGCCTGTTCATCGGCAAGGAGCCGATCGTCAAGGACGGGGTGCCCCAGGACCTGCTGCACTACACCGACCCGCTGCCCCAGGCGCTGGTGCTCACGGCCATCGTCATCAGCTTCGCCATGACTGCGCTGTTTCTGGTGGTGCTCCTGGCTTCCCGGGGCCTGACCGGCACCGACCACGTCGATGGCCGGGAGCCCAAGGAATGAATCCGTTGTCGCACCTGATCGTCGCCCCCATCCTCCTGCCTCTGCTGACCGCGGGCATCATGTTGCTGCTGGGGGAAAAGCATCGCCCGCTGAAAGCCCGGATCAACCTGCTCTCCACCCTGCTGGGCCTGTGCCTGGCGGGCTACCTGCTGTACTGGACCCAGGTCCAGGGCGCCACCGGTTCCTTCGGCGTGTACCTGCCCAGCAACTGGCAGGTGCCGTTCGGCATCGTGCTGGTGGTCGATCGCCTGTCGGCGCTGATGCTGGTGCTCACCGGTATCATCGGGGTCAGCGCGCTGCTGTTCGCCATGGCCCGCTGGGACGGCGCCGGGGCCAGTTTCCATGCCCTGTTCCAGATCCAGCTGATGGGCCTCTACGGGGCCTTCCTGACCGCCGACCTGTTCAACCTGTTCGTGTTCTTCGAGGTGCTGCTGGCGGCCTCCTACGGCCTGATGCTGCACGGCTCGGGGCGCGCGCGGGTGTCTTCGGGGCTGCACTACATCACCATCAACCTGCTGGCCTCGTCGCTGTTCCTGATCGGCACGGCGATGATCTACGGGGTCACCGGGACCCTGAACATGGCCGACCTGGCGATGAAGATCCCCCTGGTGCCGGAAGCCGACCGCGGCCTGCTGCACGCCGGTACGGCGATCCTGGCGATCGCCTTCCTGGCCAAGGCCGGGATGTGGCCACTGAACTTCTGGCTGGTGCCCGCCTACTCCTCGGCCAGCGCGCCGGTGGCGGCACTGTTCGCCATCATGACCAAAGTCGGTGTGTACACCGTACTGCGCCTGTGGACCCTGCTGTTCTCCGGGCAAGCCGGGGCCTCGGCCTATTTCGGCAGCCAGTGGCTGGTGTACGGCGGCATGGCGACGATCTTCTGCGCGGCCCTGGCGATTCTTCCGGCCCAGCGCCTGGAGCGCATGGCCAGCCTGAGCATCCTGGTGTCGGCCGGCATCCTGATCTCGGTGATCGGCTTCGCTCAGCCGGCCCTTACCGGCGCGGCGCTGTTCTACCTGTTCAGCTCGACCCTGGCGATGTGCGCGCTGTTTTTGCTGGCAGAACTGATCGAGCGCTCGCGCTCGGCCAACGAGATCCCCCTGGAGGATGAAGGCGAGATCCTGCCGCGGCCCATGGAGTCCCTGCACCCGCCACGGGGCAGCAACCTCGACGATGAACAGAAAGTGGTGGTCGGCCAGGTGATCCCCTGGACCATGGCCTTCCTCGGCCTGAGCTTCATCGCCTGCGCCTTGCTGATCATCGGCATGCCGCCGCTATCGGGCTTCATCGGCAAGCTCAACCTGATTGCCGCCCTGCTCAACCCCGGGGGCCTGGGGGCCAGCGAGGGCGCGCCGATCACCCCGGCGGCCTGGTGCTTCCTGGCGCTGTTGATCCTCTCGGGCCTGGCCTCGCTGATTGCCTTTGCCCGCCTGGGTGTGCAGCGTTTCTGGACCCCGGAGGAACGCCCTTCGCCGGTGCTGCGGCGCCTGGAGTGCCTGCCGATCGTGGCGCTGCTGGGGCTCTGCGTGCTGCTCAGCTTCAAGGCCGAGCCGTTGCTGCGCTTCACCCAGGCCACCGCCGACAGCCTCAACCACCCGGAGCATTACGTGATGGCGGTGCTGGGCACCCGCACCGTGCTCAGCCCTGAATCCAAGACCGCAGCGGCAGTGGAGGTGCACCCATGAAGCGCCTGTTCCCCGCGCCATTCCTGTCCCTGGCACTGTGGCTGCTCTGGCTGGTGCTGAACCTGTCCCTCAGCCCGGGCAACCTGCTGCTGGGCGCCCTGCTGGGCTTTCTCGCGCCGCTGCTGATGCAGCCCCTGCGGCCCCTGCCGATCCGCATCCGCCGCCCGGGCACCATCCTGCGCCTGTTCCTGGTGGTGGGCCGCGACGTGCTGGTGTCCAACCTGCTGGTGGCCTGGGGCGTGCTCAACAACGGCCGGCGCCCGGTGCACTCGGCCTTCGTCAAGATCCCCCTGGAGCTGCGGGACGCCAATGGCCTGGCGGCGCTGTCCACCATCACCACGGTGGTGCCGGGCACGGTCTGGTCCGAGCTGTCCCTGGACCGCAGCCTGCTGTTGCTGCACGTCTTCGACCTGAAGGACGAGGCGCAATTCATCCAGCACTTCAAGGCCACGTACGAGCGCCCGCTGATGGAGATTTTCGAATGAGTGTCCTGCTGACCAACGCGATCTTGCTGAGTCTGTTCATTTTCTCCCTGGCCATGGTCCTGACCCTGGTGCGCCTGTTCAAGGGCCCCTCGGCCCAGGACCGGGTTCTGGCCCTGGACTACCTGTACATCCTGGCGATGCTGATGATGCTGGTGCTGGG
>NZ_VYKE01000117.1:0-18289 GCF_032424515.1 Pseudomonas sp. JV245A | reverse complement strand
ACCGCCGGCCTTGGCAGCAGCGCCCGCGGCACCGGCTGCGCCCGCGGTGGCTGCAGCGGCGGGAGCGCCCGGAGCGGTTGGCGCCGCCTGGCGGGTTTGGTGGGTCGGGGCAGCGCCGACGCTTTTGCCGCCACCAAAGCGCTTGGCGTTGGCGTCGAGGCTCATCGTCAGGCCGATGCACAGCGCCATGGCGATGCTAAGAAAACGTTTCATAAAGGGGGTTCCCATTTGTGGATGGCACGCGCGCCATATTGCACAGGTGAAGTGTCAGTGGCGAGCGGCATAATGTTTCGGGCTTTTGCCTGACAGCCTCGGTTCAGCTTCGCCAGGCGTCATGCTCGCCGATAGGTTTTTGGTCCCCGCAGACCTGGCTCTGGTTCAACCCGAAAGCCGTTAGCGGCGCAGTGCCAGTAGCACCACACCTGCGGTGATCAAGCCGATTCCGCTCCACTGCCGCAGGTCGAGCTTCTCTCCCAGCAGGCACACGCCGATGATCGCGACGAACACCACGCTGAGCTTGTCCACCGGTGCCACCAATGAAGCGGGGCCGAGTTTCAAGGCGCGGAAATAGCACAACCAGGAAGCCCCGGTGGCCAGCCCGGACAGCAGCAGGAACAGGTAGCTCTTGGGGGAAATTGATCCCAGGGACTGATATTGGCCCGTTGCGTACAAAATCAAGGCCAGGCTGACAAGAACCACCACGGTACGCAGCAGGGTGGCGAAGTCTGAATTGACGTTTTCTATCCCGACTTTGGCGAAGATCGCCGTCAACGCGGCGAAAATTGCCGACAACAGGGCCCAGAATGTCCACGAGGAAAAAAAGCCTGTGCCCATGTTCGCGCTGCCTTTTCTGCACCGACCTGTAGGAGCCGGCTTGCCGGCGAAGCGGTGCTTCGCCAGTGAGATTCGCCGGCACGCCGGCTCCTACGGTCGGGTGGGGTTAGATGGCTTCCAGCTTGGCGTAGCCGAGCATCAGCCACTTGCTGCCTTCGCTGAAGTTGACCTGGACCCGGGCCTGGGCGCCGGCGCCCTCGAAATTGAGGATCACCCCGTCGCCGAACACCGAGTGCCGTACCGCCTGGCCGAGGCTCAGGCCGGTGTCCGGGATTTCGCTGCCGCCGAACAGGCTGCTGGTACTTTGTGACTGGCCGCCGCCGAAAGGCCGGCTGACGCTGTTGGACAGCCGCACTTCCTGAATCAGCCCCTTGGGCACCTCGCGCACGAAACGCGACACCTTGTTGTAGGTTTCGCTGCCGTACAGGCGTCGGGTTTCCGCGTAGGTCATCACCAGGTTCTGCATTGCCCGGGTGATGCCCACATACGCCAGCCGGCGTTCTTCCTCAAGGCGGCCGGGTTCTTCCAGGCTCATCTTGTGGGGGAACAGGCCTTCTTCCATGCCCACCAGGAACACGTAGGGGAACTCCAGACCCTTGGCGCTGTGCAGGGTCATCAGTTGCACGCTGTCTTCATGCTCGTCGGCCTGGGTATCGCCGGCTTCCAGGGAAGCGTGGCCGAGGAATGCCGCCAGGGGCGTCAGGTCTTCGTCCTCTTCGGTGTTCTCGAAGTTGCGCGCGGCGCTCACCAGTTCCTCGAGGTTTTCCACCCGGGCCTGGCCTTTTTCGCCTTTTTCCGCTTCGTGGTAGGCAATCAGCCCCGACTGCTCGATGACGGTCTGGGTCATCAGGTGCAGGGGCATTTCCAGGGTCTTGGCGGCGAGGTTTTCGATCAGTTCGATAAAGGCCCCTAGCGCACCTGCAGCGCGCCCGGTCAGGCCTTTATTGGCCACCAGCTGGCGCATGGCTTCCCACATCGATACATCGCTGTGGCGCGCATGCTCGCGGATGGCTTCGACGGTCTTCTCGCCGATGCCCCGGGCTGGCACGTTGATCACCCGCTCCAGGGCTGCGTCGTTGCCACGGCCTTCCAGGAGGCGCAGGTAAGCCATGGCGTTCTTGATTTCCGCCCGCTCGAAGAAGCGCTGGCCGCCATAGATGCGGTACGGAATGCGTTCGCGCAGCAAGGCTTCTTCCAGCACCCGGGACTGGGCGTTGGAGCGGTAGAGAATGGCGATGTCGCTGCGGGCCAGGCCGGTCTTCAGCGCGCTCTCGATGGTTTCCACTACATAGCGGGCTTCATCGTGCTCGTTGAAGGCGGCATACAGGTTGATGGCTTCACCGTCGCCGCCGTCGGTCCACAGCTCCTTGCCCAGGCGCCCGGTGTTGTTGGCGATCAGGGCGTTGGCAGCCTTGAGGATGCCGGCAGTAGAGCGGTAGTTCTGCTCCAGGCGGATCACTTCGGTGTCCGGGAAGTCAGCGGAGTACTGGTGGATGTTCTCGATTTTCGCCCCGCGCCAGCCATAGATCGACTGGTCGTCGTCGCCCACCACCATCAGGCTGTCGCCACCCTGGGCCAGCAACCGCAGCCAGGCGTATTGCACGGCGTTGGTGTCCTGGAACTCGTCCACCAGCACGTGGCGGAAACGCTTCTGGTAGTGCGCCAGCAAACCCGGGTGGTCGCGCCACAGGTCCAGGGCGCGCAGCAGCAGTTCGGAGAAGTCGATGACCCCGGCACGCTGGCAGGCGGCCTCGTAGGCCTCATAGATGCCGCGCATGGTGGCCAGGAACAGGTCGCCGCTGGCCTGGATATGTTGCGGGCGCAGGCCTTCGTCCTTCTGCCCGTTGATGAACCACTGGGCCTGGCGGGCCGGCCAGCGCTGTTCGTCCAGTCCCAGCTCGCGGATCACCCGCTTGACCAGGCGTTGCTGGTCGTCGCTGTCGAGGATCTGGAAGGTCTGGCTCAGCCCCGCTTCCTGCCAGTGGGCCCGCAGCAGGCGGTGGGCCAGGCCGTGGAAGGTGCCGACCCACATGCCTGCCGGGTTGATGCCCAGCAGTTGTTCGATGCGGTGGCGCATCTCGGCTGCGGCCTTGTTGGTGAAGGTCACCGACAGGATCGAGTGGGGTGAGGCGTTCTCGACCTGGATCAACCAGGCGATACGGTGCACCAGCACACGGGTTTTGCCGGAGCCAGCACCGGCCAGGACCAACTGACGACCCACGGAGGCGGCTACGGCCTGGCGTTGGGCGTCGTTGAGGGAGTTCAACAGGAGGGAGAGATCATCGCGCATCGGGGCATTCTAGGGGGCGGCGCCACCCCGGGCAAACCCGGCTTTGCATTAGCCGATAAAACAGCCGCCGATGACGACCGGTTGGTCACAGGCTCCAGCCATTGGCGCTTCTCGCCCGGACGCTTTCAGGGTGCAAGCCGGGCCATCCGGTTTTATCGATTTTATGACCTGGAGCAGTTTGGCTCGGGGCTTTGCTTGTGTATGCTCCGGCGACGTTTCGGGCTCAACCATTATAAGAACACTGCCTATGACACTTAACCCCGACCTGTCCGGGCCCTTTGTAGAGCCCCGGGTCATCCGCCAGCACTACGCCGTGGAGATGGCAGTGGAGCGTACGCGCCTGCTGTACCAGGGCTCGTTGCTGCCTACCTTGTTCATGTTGCTCAACGGCCTGGTGTGCACCTGGCTGCTATGGAGCCCGGCGCGCTATCTGTTGCTCAGTGTGTGGATGGTCTGGCTGCTGGCCCTGGTGGCCTTGCGGGTGATCCAGGTGGCGGCCTTCGATTCGGCGATTCCCAGCCGCCAGGCACAGCCGGTGTGGCAACGCATGTTTCTCCTGGGCTCGGCGGTCAGTGGCCTGACCCTGGCCTGCGCCGGCATCGCCCTGGTGCCCACCGACAATTTCCTGCAGCAGGCCTGGGTCTTCGGCCTCATCGGTGCGGCCATCCTGTCGGCCAGCGTGGCCTACGCGGTGAGCCTGCAGGCCTTCCTTTCATTCACCTTGCCATGTCTGTTGCCAGCCATCGCCTACTTGTTCTGGGGCGGCGACGACCAGCAGCGTGGCTGGGGCTGGCTCGGGCTGATCCTGCTGGTGTCGCTGAGTGTGGTGGCCTGGCAGGTCAACCGCCTGATGCAGCGCGGCCTGCTGCGGCGCTTTCAGAACCAGGCCCTGATCGAGCACCTGCAGAATGCCCAGGGCCGCAGCGATCAGCTCAACCGCGAGCTGGCCCGGGAAGTGGAGCAGCGCCGCCGTGCCGAGGAGCAACTGCGCGAAGCCCAGACCGGGCTGGAACAGCGTGTGGCCCAGCGCAGCCTGGAGCTGGACGCCGCCAACCAGGCCCTGAGCAAGAGCGAGGCGCGCCTGGCCCTGGCCCTGAACGCCAGCGAGCTGGGGCTGTGGGACTGGAACCTGCAGACCGACGAGGTCCATCACACCCAGATCAAGGAGCTGTTCGGCCTGGAGCCGGAAGATGTCACGGCCATGCTCAGCCATCTCAAGCCACGCCTGCATCCGGAGGACCTGCCCCTGCTCAAGCGCGCCCTGGTGGAGCACCTCAAGGGCCGCAGCGACGATTACCAGGTGGAGTACCGGGTACGCCACGGCGCCGGCCACTGGGTGTGGATCGAGGACCGTGGCCGGGCCGTGGAGCGCAGCCCCAGTGGCCGGGTGCTGCGCATGGCCGGCACCCGTCGCGACATCAGTGCCGACAAGGAGCTGGAGGTCCAGCGCAACCTGGCGGCCACGGTGTTCGAGGCGGCCAGCGAAGGCATCGTCATCCTCGACCCCGATTACGCCTTGATCGCCGCCAATCAGGCCTTCAGCCAGGTCACCGGCTATCAGATCGAAGACATGCTCGGGCGCAATGTAGTGGAGCTGTCGTGCAGCCGCGATGCGCGCCGGCACTACCCGTTGATCCACCAGGCCCTGGAACAGTACGGCAGCTGGCAGGGCGAGTTGGTGGAGACACGCAAGAACGGCGAGCTCTACCCACAATGGCTGCAATTGAATGTAGTGCGTGATAAACGAGGAAAAGTCCGGCATATCGTGGGCTTCTTCGCCGATCTTTCGGCACGGCGCGAATCCGAGGAGCGCATGCGCTACCTCACCCATTACGACGAACTCACGGGGCTGGCCAACCGTTCGCTGTTCCGCGAGCGCCTGCGCGAGGCCCATCAGCGGGTGCGCCAGGGCGGCCGCAGCCTGGCCTTGCTGCACATCAACCTGGACCGTTTCAAGCTGCTCAACGACAGCCTTGGCCATGAAGTGGCCGACCAGCTGCTGCAAAAGATGGCCCGGCGGCTGGTCAATGCCTTGCCGGAAGCCGACACCATCGCCCGGCTTTCCGGGGACGAATTCGCCGTGCTGTTCGACGCTTACGGCAGCCTGTCGAGCCTGACCCGGGTCGCTACCCGGCTGCTGAGCAAGCTGCGCCTGCCGATCACCGTCGAGGGCCATGAACTGGTAGTCAGCGCTTCCATGGGCATCAGTATGCTGCCCGACAGCGCCCGGGAGATCGCAGCCCTGATCAGCCAGGCGAACATGGCCATGGCCCATGCCAAGCACCTGGGCGGCAACAATTTCCAGTTCTATACCGAGAGCCTGCAAGCCAGCACCCTGGAGCGCCTGCAGCTGGAAAACCAGCTGCGCAAGGCCATTGAGGAGGGCCAGTTGACGGTCTTCTACCAACCCAAGCTGTGCCTGGCCAGCGGCCGTCTGAATGCCGCCGAGGCCCTGGTGCGCTGGGATCACCCCGTCATGGGCCGGGTGCCCCCGGGAGATTTCATCGGCCTGGCGGAAGAGACCGGATTGATCGGCCCCATTGGCGAGTTCGTGTTGCGCCAGGCGTGCCGCCAAGCCTGCGAATGGCAACGCCAGGGCCTGGAGCCGATTCGCGTGTCGGTCAACCTGTCGGTGTATCAGTTGCGCCAGGGCAAGCTGGTGAGCCTGGTGCGCCAGGTGCTGGAAGAAACAGGCCTGGAGCCGCATTTTCTCGAACTGGAACTGACCGAAAGCCAACTGCTGGACAGCGTCGAGCACATCATCGCGACCTTCCAGCAACTGCGGGGCCTGGGGGTCAAGCTGGCCATCGACGACTTCGGCACTGGCTATTCGTCCCTGAGTTACCTGAAACGGATCCCGGTGGATTACGTGAAGATCGACCAGGCCTTCATTCGCGGCCTGGCCGAGGGCGGTGAGGATGCGGCGATCACCCGGGCGATCATCGCCATGGCTCATGGGCTGTCGTTGAAAGTGGTGGCCGAAGGGGTGGAAGACCCCGCGCAACTGGCCTTCCTCAAGGCGGAACACTGCGACGAGGTGCAGGGCTACCTGATCAGCCGCCCGGTGGCCGCCGAAGGCCTCGCGCTGCTGTTGCAGGCCCAGAGCCGGTAGCCGCCAGGGCTGCCTGCCACAACGGCTACATAAGTCGTACCCGGCTGAAAATGGGGGGCAGGCAGGCAACTTCGTGATGCATTGGGCGGGCAAAAAGCCGATTCCTGTAGTATAACTACAAGCTTGCTACATCCCCGGCGTCAGCCAATAACAATGAGTCCAGCCCTTTGAACCTGTTGCAGCACATCGCCCAGTCACGTCATTTGTTACGCAAATCGGAACTCAAGGTCGCCGATCACGTGCTCCTTGATCCTGCGGCCGTGATGCACAGTTCCATGGCGGACCTGGCCCACAGCGTGGGCATCAGTGAACCGACCATCGTGCGCTTCTGCCGGGCCATCGGCTGCTCCGGCTTCCAGGACCTCAAGCTCAAGCTGGCGCAGAGCCTTGCCGCCGGGGCCAGCTTCGGCCAGTTCGCGATCCATGAAGACGATTCGGTCGCCGACTACAGCCTGAAGATCTTCGACACCACCCTGCATACCCTGATGGAGGTCCGCGAGAAGCTCGACCCGGTGGCCCTGCAGCAGGCGGTGACCGCCATGTCCCAGGCCCAGCGCGTGGAGTTCTACGGCTTTGGTGCCTCGGGCGCGGTAGCGGCGGATGCCCAGCACAAGTTCTTCCGCTTGCTGCTGACCGCAGCGGCCTATTCCGACCCGCACATGCAAGCGATGTCGGCGGTGACCTTGAAGCCTACCGATGTCGCCATCTGCATTTCCCAGTCCGGTCGTTCCAAGGACCTGCTGATCACCGCCAACCTGGTACGTGAAAGCGGCGCCTCGCTGATCACCCTGTGCCCGAGCCAGACGCCGTTGGCCGAACTGTCCACGGTCAACCTGGCGATCGACGTGCATGAAGACACCGAGATCTACACCCCGCTGACCTCGCGTATCGCCCACCTGGTGGTGATCGACGTGCTGGCGATGGGCGTGGCCATGGCCCGCGGCCCGAGCCTGGTGAACCACCTCAAGAGCGTCAAGCGCAGCCTTCGCAGCCTGCGCCTGTCGCCCAAGTCGGTCAAAGCCCTGGACGATTGAGTCTCTCTGGCCGGTGATGAGGCCTCTGGGTTGTGCATCGCGCTGACGGACGCCTTCGCTGGCAAGCCGGCTCCTACAGATAGGTAGGCGCTGTGAATGTTCATCGTCCTGTAACCGACCCGCCGCCAAACCGTAACCGCCGACGTCCATCGTGAAGCTTCCGTACTCGCATTGGGAGACTCGAAATGGCCCGGCCTTACGAAGAGAGCAACAGCGCAGTCAAGACCCGTCGTCAGCAGGAAGACCAGCGCCGCATGGAATTTCGTCGTGCGATCGAACACCGCTTCGAGCTGCGTCAGTTACAGCAGCAAATCAACGATTACCCCGAGCTGGACGCCGTCAATTACTGGCAGGCGGCGCCCGCAGCTTCCCGTCGAAGCGTTCAACCAAGCCGCTGATCTGCACCCGTTCGCTGCGGATGAATCCGAGGAACGCATGCGCTACCGGTGACAGGCGCTTGGCTTTGGCCTGCACCAGGCACCAGCTGCGCAGCAATGGCAGCTCTTCGACCGGCAACTCGACCAACCCGCCGGTCGCCAACTCAAGGTTCAGGGCGTGGCGCGTCAACAAGGCCACGCCCAGACCTGCCCGCACGCACTCGCGCTGAGCCTCGGCCGACGACACTTCGAGGATCTGGGTGAAGTGCACGCGCTTCTCCTTGAAATACTCCTCGCACGCCAGGCGTGTGCCTGAACCCTGTTCGCGCAGTACCAGCGTGTAGGGCTCCAGGTCCTGCAGGCGCAGCGGGCCCATGTGGCTCAGGGGGTGCTCCGGCGGGGCCACCGCGACGATCGGGTTGTTGAGGAAGGGCAGGAACTCCAGCTCCATGTCCTGGGGCACCATGGACATGATCACCAGGTCGTCGCGATTGTCCGAGAGCCGGCGGATCACCTGGGAGCGGTTGACCACCGTCAGTTGCAGGTGCACTTCCGGGTGCTGGCGCTTGAAGGCGGCGAACAGGTGCGGCACGAAGTACTTGGCGCTGGATTCGATGGCCAGCTTGAGCTGGCCCTGCAGCGAACCCTGCATGTCGGAGAGCTGCATGTCGAGGTTCTCCAGGCGCCCGAAGATGTCCCGGCTGGCCCGTTGCAGCGCTTCGGCGGCTTCGGTCATGTAGAGCTTCTTGCCCACATAGTCGAACAGCGGCTGGCCGATCAGCTCCTCCAACTGGCGAATCTGCAGGCTGACCGCGGGCTGGGTGAGGGACATTTCATCGGCGGCGCGGCTGTAGGAGCGTAGATCGCAGACTTCATTGAAAATCTGCAACTGACGCAATGTCAGTCTCATCAAGGACTTGCGCATTTCTTGAGGGCTCGCGCCAAGGGCTGGTGGCATGACTATAAGTCTTTACTTATGGCCAACCCAATAATTATTGATTTTTGTTAATCCCTCTGCAGAGCTAGTGTGTCGCTGCGACTGACTTGAAACATTTGGTCACGCGCCGACTCGGTCTAGCGGGTCGTCTGTTTCAACGGCTCAAGGGAACCTCCAAGTGATAAAAAAGATCCTGATCGCCAACCGTGGTGAGATTGCCGTACGAATCGTGCGTGCCTGCGCGGAAATGGGCATCCGTTCGGTAGCGATCTTCTCCGACGCCGATCGCCATGCCTTGCATGTAAAGCGCGCGGATGAGGCCCACAGCATTGGCGCCGAGCCGCTGGCCGGCTACCTGAACCCACGCAAACTGGTGAACCTGGCGGTGGAAACCGGCTGTGATGCGCTGCATCCCGGCTATGGGTTTCTCTCGGAAAACGCCGAACTGGCGGACATCTGCGCCGAACGTGGAATCAAGTTCATTGGCCCGTCGGCGGAAGTGATCCGCCGCATGGGCGACAAGACCGAAGCCCGCCGCAGCATGATCAAGGCGGGCGTGCCGGTGACTCCGGGCACCGAAGGCAACGTGGCCGATATCCACGAAGCCCTGTCCGAAGGCGACCGCATCGGCTACCCGGTGATGCTCAAGGCCACCTCCGGTGGTGGCGGGCGCGGCATCCGTCGTTGCAACAGCCGTGAAGAGCTGGAGCAGGCTTTCCCCCGGGTCATTTCCGAAGCCACCAAGGCCTTCGGTTCGGCGGAAGTGTTCCTGGAAAAGTGCATCGTCAATCCCAAGCACATCGAAGCGCAGATCCTCGGTGACAGCTTTGGCAACGTGGTGCACCTGTTCGAGCGCGACTGCTCGATCCAGCGCCGCAACCAGAAGCTCATCGAGATCGCCCCGAGCCCGCAGCTGACCCCGGAACAGCGTGCCTACATCGGCGACCTGTCGGTGCGCGCGGCCAAGGCCGTGGGCTACGAGAACGCCGGCACCGTGGAGTTCCTGCTCGCCGAGGGCGAGGTGTACTTCATGGAGATGAACACCCGGGTGCAGGTGGAACACACCATCACCGAAGAAATCACCGGCATCGATATCGTCCGCGAGCAGATCCGCATTGCTTCCGGCCTGCCGCTCTCGGTGAAACAGGAAGACATCCAGCACCGCGGCTTTGCCCTGCAGTTCCGGATCAATGCCGAGGACCCGAAGAACAACTTCCTGCCCAGCTTCGGCAAGATCACCCGCTACTACGCCCCCGGCGGCCCGGGCGTGCGCACCGACACGGCGATCTACACCGGCTACACCATTCCGCCGTTCTACGACTCCATGTGCCTGAAACTCGTGGTCTGGGCCCTGACCTGGGAAGAAGCGATGGACCGTGGCCTGCGCGCCCTGGACGACATGCGCCTGCAAGGGGTCAAGACCACCGCCGCCTATTACCAGGAAATCCTGCGTAACCCGGAATTCCGCAGCGGTCAGTTCAACACCAGCTTCGTTGAGAGCCACCCGGAACTGACCAACTACTCGATCAAGCGCAAACCCGAAGAGCTGGCCCTGGCCATCGCCGCCGCCATTGCCGCCCACGCAGGCCTGTGAGGAATAAAACAATGTCCAAGAAGATTCATGTAACCGACACCATCCTGCGCGACGCCCACCAATCGCTGCTGGCGACCCGCATGCGCACCGACGACATGCTGCCGATCTGCGACAAGCTCGACAAAGTCGGCTACTGGTCCCTGGAAGTCTGGGGCGGCGCCACCTTCGATGCCTGCGTGCGCTTCCTCAAGGAAGACCCCTGGGAGCGCCTGCGCAAACTGCGCGCCGCGCTGCCCAACACCCGCCTGCAGATGCTCCTGCGCGGCCAGAACCTGCTGGGCTACCGCCATTACAGCGATGACGTGGTCCGGGCCTTCGTGGCCAAGGCGGCGGTCAATGGCATCGACGTGTTCCGCATCTTCGACGCCATGAACGACGTGCGTAACCTGCGGGTCGCCATCGAAGCGGTGAAAGCCGCCGGCAAGCACGCCCAGGGCACCATCGCCTACACCACCAGCCCGGTGCACACCATCGAGGCCTTCGTGGCCCAGGGCAAGCAGATGGAAGCCATGGGCTGCGACTCCATCGCGATCAAGGACATGGCCGGCCTGTTGACCCCTTACGCCACCGGCGAGCTGGTCAAGGCGCTGAAGGCCGAGCTGTCGCTGCCGGTGTTCATCCACTCCCACGACACCGCCGGCCTGGCTGCGATGTGCCAACTCAAGGCCATCGAGAACGGCGCCGACCATATCGACACCGCCATCTCCAGCTTCGCCTGGGGCACCAGCCACCCGGGTACCGAGTCCATGGTCGCAGCCCTCAAAGGCAGCGAGTTCGACACCGGCCTGGACCTGGAACTGCTGCAGGAAATCGGCCTGTACTTCTACGCCGTGCGCAAGAAGTACCACCAGTTCGAAAGCGAATTCACCGCCGTGGACACCCGGGTGCAGGTCAACCAGGTGCCGGGCGGGATGATTTCCAACCTGGCCAACCAGCTCAAAGAGCAGGGCGCCCTGAACCGCATGAACGAAGTGCTGGCCGAGATTCCACGGGTCCGTCACGACCTGGGCTACCCGCCGCTGGTGACCCCGACTTCGCAGATCGTCGGTACCCAGGCGTTCTTCAACGTCCTGGCTGGCGAGCGCTACAAGACCATCACCAACGAAGTGAAGCTCTACCTGCAAGGCGGCTACGGCAAGGCTCCGGGGGAAGTCGACGAGAAACTGCGGCGCCAGGCCATCGGCAGCGAGGAGGTGATCGATGTACGTCCCGCCGACCTGCTGAAGCCGGAAATGACCAAGCTGCGTGGCGAAATCGGCGCCCTGGCGCATTCCGAAGAAGACGTGCTGACCTACGCCATGTTCCCGGACATCGGGCGCAAGTTCCTCGAAGAGCGTGAGGCCGGCACCCTGGTTCCGGAAGTGCTGCTGCCGATTCCTGAAGCGGGCGGCGTGAGCAAGCCGGGCGGTGAAGGCGTGCCCACCGAGTTCGTCATCGACGTCCACGGCGAGACCTACCGCGTCGACATCACCGGCGTCGGGGTCAAGGCCGAAGGCAAGCGCCACTTCTACCTGTCCATCGACGGCATGCCGGAAGAGGTGGTGTTCGAACCTCTCAACGAATTCGTCGGCGGTGGTGGCAGCAAGCGCAAGCAGGCGAGCGCCCCGGGCCATGTCAGCACCACCATGCCGGGCAACATCGTCGATGTGCTGGTCAAGGAAGGCGACACGGTCAAGGCCGGCCAGGCGGTATTGATCACCGAAGCCATGAAGATGGAGACCGAAGTCCAGGCAGCCATCGCCGGCAAGGTCGTGGCGATCCACGTGGCCAAGGGCGACCGGGTCAACCCGGGCGAGATCCTGATCGAGATCGAAGGCTGAGTTCAGGCCTTCATCTGCAACGCTTTACCTCGGGGAGGCTACGGCCTCCCTTTTTTTGTCCACGATTTGCCTGAGTGCATTTTAGTGCACTTATTGTCTGCAAAAATTGGCTGTATCTGCATTACAATGCATTTTGCAGAGGTAATGACGCACCAAAAGTGCATTAAATTGCAGGTAATGAATGCTACAGCTGACTTTACAGGTCCATCGCGCCGGGACGTGGAGCGATGCGATGACCCTGATTTTCGAGCATCCCGAGCAGGGCTTCACCAGCCCTTGCCGTCTGGGTTATGAGCAGTCGTACCTGGCAGGCAATCTGGAAGCCTTTGCCACGCCGCTGGCGGGATCGGTGAGTGTGCGTCTGCCGCTGACCTGGGAACTGCTGCGCAGTCCGGGCGCCCCGGCGTTCCTGTATGACATTGCGCCGACGCTCACCATGCAGCGTTTTTTGGCCGAGCGCTCGGTGGACGCGCGCCCCGCCGGCATTGCCCCCGACTTGTTCCTGCTGGCCCGATCCAGCGCGGCCCCCATGGGCAATCTGCGGATCAAGGAGTCCCTTGCCGCCATGAATGAATGGCCGCTGCTGGGGTTCTCCCGGGCCGAGGTCAGCGCCCGCGACAACCGCTTTCTTGAATACGCCCATGAACAGGGAGCGGCAATGAGCGGTGCCACCGGTGCCGTTGGCGAGGCGACGAAGCTGCTGCTGACCCAGGGGCGAGACGGGTTGCTGTACCCCGATGCGCTGTTGGAAGACAGGTTGGCGGCGTGCCACTGGCTGGTGAAATGCCCGCCAGAGCAGGCGACGCCAAATGACTGCGACATGCTCAGAAGCGAGTTCCACTACTACCGGGCGCTGCAGCAGCTGGGCATCGATACGGTTCCCGCCCAAGGCCTGGCCCTGGAAGAGGAGCGGCAGCCGAGCCTGTGGATGCGACGCTTTGATCGTCGCCTGCACGGGCAGGGTGTGGAACGGCTGGCGCTGGAGTCCATCTATTCCCTGGCGGGGTTGCCCGGCCAGAGCCTGGGCATGCGGCACACCAAGGTCCTGGGGCTGCTGGCCGAACTCTGGCGAACCGCCGGGCAGGCCTCGGCGATCCCGGAGCTGGTGGCCGACTACCTGCGTCGGGACCTGCTCAACAAGATCCTTGGCAACTCGGCCAACCATGGGCGCAATACCTGGATCATCCGTCACGAGGGCCAGGTGCAGTTGGCGCCGATCCACGATCTGGCGCCGCGAGTGATGGATGACAAGGGCATTACCCGCAGCACCAAATGGCCCGGCCGGATGGAAGTGGCGGGTGATATCGACTGGCGCCAGGTGTGTGCCAGCCTCAAGCCGCTGATCGATCCCGATGCTGCGCTGACGCGCCTGCGCGAAGATGCCGAACGGCTACGGGCCCTGCCGGACCTGCTGAGTGCCGGGGGCTTGCCCGAGGCCACCCTGAATCACCCGCGCATTTACCTGCGTGACCTGGATCGACGCCTGCAGGAGTGGGGTTTGCGATGACTACGACCCTGGAACAGCGCGGCCTGCTGATCGATAACATCCGCCAGGAACTGGCCGCTGGGCGTTTGTCGGTTGGTGATGCGGTCAAGCGCCTGCGCACTGAAGTCACCGGGTTGCATCAGAGCCAGTTCGCCAGGATGTGCCGGATTTCCCTGCGTACCCTGATCCATATCGAACACGGCGACGGCAACCCGACCCTCAAGTCGCTCAACGCGGTGTTCAAGCCTTTCGGCCTGCAGATGGGAGTGGTTTCCCTGCGCCCTTGAGCTTCACCCGCGCTGAACGTAACCCTTGCCGTAATGCCTTTCCATCCGCGCCTGGATCAGTTCCAGGCCGATGGACAGCAGCCAGTAGATCAGCGCCGCGGTGCTGAGCATTTCGATATAGCGGTAGCTGGAACGGCCGTAGGACTGGGCCAGGAACATCACTTCCCAGACCCCCATTACCGAGATCAGCGACGAGTCCTTGAGCATCGAGATGAACTGGTTGGTGGCCGGCGGAATGATGGTGCGCATGGCCTGGGGCAGGGTCACCTGCCAGAAGATCGCGCTGTCGCTCATGCCCAGGGCCAGGGCGGCCTGGCGCTGGCCTTGGGGCACGCCGAGGATGCCGGCGCGGAAGATCTCGCTGAGGTAGGCGCCGTAGTTCAGCGACAGGGCGATGATCCCGGCGGTAATGGCGCCCGGCACCACCCCCAGTTGCGGCAGGCCGAGGTAGATCAGCAGGATCTGGATCAGCAGCGGCGTGCCGCGAAAGAACGAGGCGTAGAAGCTGGCAATCCCGAAAGCCACGGCGCTTGAAGACAGGCGTGCCAGGGCGGTGATGAAGCCCAGCAGCGACGAAGCGACGATGGAGCAGGCGCAAAGGAACAGGGTCAGCGCCGCGCCCTGGAGGAAACCACTGGGGGACAGGTGCAGGCCCAGCAGGTTCGGCAGCTTGTCGAGGATGATCGAGAACTTCAGGTCGAAGCTCAGGAAGAAGCTGGCGAACAGCACCAGCAACGCGGCCCAGGTCAGGTACAGGCGGGTGCGAAAGCCCAGCAGGCGCTTGAGCAGCGGTGCAGCCACCGATTGTGGTGGCTGCGGCGGTGGCGTGTAGGCGGTCATTGGCTGATGTCGGCGCCGATCCATTTCTGCGACAGCTTGCTCAGGGTGCCGTCCTGCTTCAGCTGGGCGAAGACTTCACGCACCTTGGCATTCCACTGGGCATCGCCTTTCTCGATGGCCACCGAGTTGGGCTCGGCGTACAGCGGCTCGCCGGCCAGCTTGAAGCGCGAGTCCTGGGTCAGGCGCGGCTGGGCGGTGACCAGGTTGGTGAGGATCGCATCCAGGCGCACGCCCGGGCCCAGGCCGAGGTCCTGGAAGGCCACGTTGTCGGTGTCGTAGGGAGCGATCTGCACATTCTCGAAGGGGTATTGCAGGTGGGTGTCCTCGGCGCCTTCGATCACCAGGTTCTTGTTCAGGTAGCCCTCGTAGCTGGAGGCGGCGGTGAGGCCGACCTTCTTGTCGCTCAGGTCCTGGGCGCCGTGGATCCGTTCATCCTTGGCGTTGACCACGATTACCGCCGGCGAGGCGTAGTACTGCACCGGGAAGTCGAAGACCTCGGCGCGGGCCTTGCTCGGGGTCATGGAGCAGATGCAGATGTCGTAGCGCCCGCTCCAGCGTCCGGCGGCGATCACATCCCAGGACGGGGTTTCCAGGCGCAGCTTGACGCCGAGCTTGTCGGCCACGGCCTTGGCCACGTCGACGTCGAAGCCGTCCAGCTGGTTCTGGTCATTGAGGAACGAGAAGGGCGGATAGCTTTCCATCAGCACTCCGACCAGCTCCTTTTTCTGCTCGATACGTTCCAGGGTGGCGCCGGCGAAGGCTTGGGAAGAGGCGGCGAGAAGGGTCAGGCCGAGGGCCAGCAGCGGTTTGAAATTCATCGGAATCCTGACTGAAAAAGAGTTGTTATTAACCGAATGGTGCGTATTTAATAGTTATAAGAACGACTCCGGTAGTGAGTTATTTTCATAAGCATATGAGTAAAAAGCATATGGGCGCAGGCAATACGGTAATTCTCGATGGCGGTATGGGGCGTGAACTGCAGCGTCGCGGGGCGCCGTTCCGGCAGCCTGAATGGTCGGCCCTGGCGCTGAGCGAGGCGCCCCAGGCGGTTGAGGCGGTGCACGCGGCCTATATCGACAGCGGTGCCAACGTGATCACCAGCAACAGCTACGCGGTGGTGCCGTTTCATATCGGCGAGGAACGTTTTGCCGCTGAAGGCCAAGCCCTGGCGGCTCTGGCCGGTGAGCTGGCGCGCCGCGCAGTAGAGGCCTCCGGCAAGCCGGTGCGGGTCGCGGGTTCGTTGCCGCCGCTGTTCGGTTCCTATCGCCCGGACCTGTTCGATGCGTCCCGGGTCGAGGAAGTGCTGAGCCCGCTGGTCAAGGGCCTGTCGCCTTTCGTGGACCTGTGGCTCGCAGAAACCCAAAGCTCCATCGCCGAGGCGCGGGCTATCCACGCCGGCCTGCCCAAGGACGGCAAGCCGTTCTGGCTGTCCTTCACCCTGAAGGACGAAGAGGTCGACGAAGTGCCGCGCCTGCGTTCCGGCGAACCGGTGGCAGAAGCGGCGGCAGCGGCGGCGCAGTTGGGCGTGCAGACCCTGCTGTTCAACTGCAGCCAGCCGGAAGTGATTGGTGCGGCAGTGGATGCGGCTCGTGAAACCTTCGAGCGCTTGGGGGTGCAGATCCATATCGGCGTGTACGCCAATGCCTTCCCGCCGCAGCCCGAGGATGCCACCGCCAACGATGGCCTGTGCCCGCTGCGTGAAGACCTGGACCCGCCGGGTTATCTGCAATGGGTGGCGGACTGGCACCAGCGCGGTGCCAGCCATGTGGGCGGTTGCTGCGGCATTGGGCCGGAGCATATTGCGGTGTTGGCGCAGAAGCTCGGTTGAGTCCTTCGCCGGCAAGCCGGCTCCTACACAGGCCTGTGTAGGAGCCGGCTTGCCGGCGAAAATCCCGCTTACCCGCGACACTCCGCCAGCGACTTGAGCTGCCCCGAGCCGCTCTGGTTCTCATCGCTGAGCCATTGCTCGAAACCCTTGGCAATCACCGGCCATTCCCCATCCAGGATCGAGAACCACGCGGTATCGCGGTTCTGCCCCTTGGCCACCATGTGCTGGCGAAACACACCCTCGAAGCTGAAACCCAAACGTTCCGCGGCGTAGCGCGAGCGGGCATTGGCGTTGTTGCACTTCCATTCCAGGCGCCGGTAACCCAGGGCGAAGGCTTCCTTGGCCAGCAGGTACACCGCTTCAGTGCTCTTTGGCGAACGTTGCATCGGTGCACCGAAGGTTACATGGCCGATCTCGATACGCCCCTGGGCCGGGACGATGGACATCAGGCTGATGAGGCCCTGGGCCTGGCCGCTGGCGCGGTCGATCACGGTAAAGAAGTACGGGTCGCTGGCGACGGCGTGGTTAGCGAGCCAGGCATCGAACGCCGCACGCTCGGGGAAGGGGCCATAAGGCAGGTAGTTCCACAGCACGGGGTCGGCGCCAGGGCCTTGCAGCACCTGGAACAGATCGTCGCCATGGCGCGCCGGGTCGAGCCTTTCCAAACGGATGAAGCGCCCTTCAAGCAGGGTGGCCGAAGGGGCGGGAACGCCTTTCCAATCGGCGAGTGAAATCGACATGCAGTGGCTCCTTGGCAACTCAGAGGGGTTTGCGGAACTGGATGAAACCTGGGCGCTCGGCAATACGCTCATACAGCTGGATGGCTGTGGCATTGGTTTCGTGGGTCAGCCAGTGCACCTTGGCGCAGCCGTCCTGTTTCGCCTGGGTGTAGACGAACTCGATCAGCTGGCGGCCGACGCCGGTGCCGCGCTGGTCCGGGGTCACCAGCAGGTCCTGCAGGTAGCAGGAATTCTCGATGCTCCAGTTGGAGCGGTGGTAGATGAAATGCACCAGGCCCACGGCGCGCTCGCCGTCCCAGGCCAGGGCCGCGTGGGTCGGCTCGCCGGCATCGAGAAAACGCTGCCAGGTGCTTTGGGTCACGGCGTCCGGCAGTTCGGTTTCGTAGAAGCTCAGGTAGGCCTGCCATAACGGCAGCCAGGCGGCATGGTCGGCAGCGGTGACGGGGCGGATCTGGATCTGGCTCATGAAGGCTCCTTTGTTGTTCTGTACGAAAAATGTTCTGTACGCCTAACCCATCAGCCGGGACAGTTGTTGGTCGCCCAGGTCGGCGCTGGCCGCCAGCCCTTCGCGTACCCCGGCAATATCTTCGACATTGCGGTTCTGGCTGAGCTTGCGCTTGCCTTCCAGGCGCTGGATCGGCAGGGCAAAACCGACAATCGCCCGCAGCATGCTGTCGAGGTAGTCGGCCGGGGCATCGGCCACCTTCCACGGTTGTGGGCGACCGGCTTCGTGACGCTCGGTCAGCCCCCCCACCACCTTGAGCAGCCGCTCCGGGTCGCTGAATACTTCAGGCTGGCCATAGGCGTGCACTGCCACGTAGTTCCAGGTCGGCACCACTTTGCCGTGTTCGGCCTTGCTTGGATAGAACGAGGGGCTGACGTAGGCATCCTCGCCCGTGAAGATCACCAGCGCCTCGGCGCCAGCGGCCAGTTCGGCGCATTGCGGGTTGGCCTTGGCCAGGTGCCCGTAGAGGGTGCCATTGGCCCCCTGTTCGGAGTCCAGCAGCAGGGGCAGGTGGCTGGCCTGCAGGCCCAGGGCGCCCCAGGTCACCAGGGTCGCCAGGCGGCTGCCCAGGATCAGTTGCTGCAGGCGGGTGAGGTCTTCATCGA
>NZ_VYKE01000116.1:0-18570 GCF_032424515.1 Pseudomonas sp. JV245A | reverse complement strand
CCAGGCTTCAGCGAAATCCGTGCCGTCCCGGCCCTGGCCGCACAGGGCCATGATCAATTCGTGAACTTCCAGGGTCTTGAGTTCGTTGTAGCCCAGCTGGTGCCCCGGGGCCGGGCTGAAGGCCGCGTAGCCGGGCAGGGCGGGCCCGGCCAGCAGGCGCTGGAAACCCTTCTGGCCGACCCGGTACAGGCGCAGTTCGTTGAGGCGTTCCTGGTCGAACGCCAGGGTGCCGAGGGTGCCGCTGATCTCGAAGCTCAGGTGGTTCTTGTAACCATGCTTGATCCAGCTGCTGCTCAGCGTACCCCGCGCGCCATTGGCAAAGCGCAGCAGGGCATGGGCCTGGTCATCCACGGCGATGGCGCGGCGTTCCTGGCTGCCGGCTTCGGTGGGGCGTTGCAGGTGCACGGTCTGGGTATCGGCGCACACCGCCTGCACCGGCCCCATGAGAAAGCGTGCCATGGCCAGCAGGTGGCTGCCCAGGTCCGCCAGGGCGCCGCCGGCGTGCTGCGGCTCGCAACGCCAGGACCAGGGGGCATCCGGGTCGGCCATGAAGTCTTCGCTGAACTCGCCCTGGAAACTCACCAGTTGCCCCAGTTCGCCGTTGCCGATCATGTCCCTGGCCTGGGCGATCACCGGGTTGTGCTGGTAGTTGTAGCCCACCCGGGTCACCACCCCGGCGGCCTGGGCCGCGTGGTGCATCTGCCGGGCCTGTTCGACGCTGACCGCCAGGGGCTTTTCGCAGTACACCGCCTTGCCTGCGGCCAGCGCCGCCATGGCCATGGGGAAGTGCAGGTGGTTGGGGGTGGTGATGGCCACCAGGTTGACCCGGGGGTTGGCCACCAGGGCCTGCCAGTCGGCATGGGCCTGGGCAAAGCCCCAGGCGCCGGCGCAGTGTTCGCCGCGCTGGGCGTCGGCGTCGGCCAGGGCCGCCAGGTGCAGGCGCACCGGCAATTCGAAGACCGCGCCGGCACTGCGAAACGCCAGGGCGTGGGCACGCCCCATGAAACCGGTGCCGATCAAACCAATGCCGAGCTCGTCCATAACCGCACCTGCAGAATTATTGTTCTAGGGAAAGCTAGTTATGGAATAAAAATTCTCTAATTGCAATTGGTGGAATTAAAATTTTGAAAGGCGTCTGTAGGAGCCGGCTCGCCGGTGAAAAGGGCCGCCTGGGTTGCGCCGGGCCCAAGGCCTTCGTCGCTGGCAAGCCCGCTTCTATGGGAAATGCAAAAGGCAGCCCGGAGGCTGCCTTTTTTATGGTGCAAGCGGGCCTCAGGAGAGGAAGCCGCCGTCCACATTGAGCGAGACACCCGTGGTGTAGCTGGAGGCGTCGCTGGCCAGGTAGAGCACCGCGCCGGCCATTTCGCTGGGGTCGGCCACGCGCTTGAGGGGGATCTGCGCCAGGGCGGTCTTGAGGATGGCGTCGTTCTTGACCAGGGCCGAGGCGAACTTGGTGTCGGTCAGGCCCGGCAGCAGGGCGTTGCAGCGGATGCCGAACTGCGCGCATTCCTTGGCGAAGACCTTGGTCATGTTGATCACCGCAGCCTTGGTCACCGAGTAGATGCCCTGGAAGATCCCCGGCGAGATGCCGTTGATCGAGGCCACGTTGATGATGCTGCCGCCGCCGTTTTCGCGCATCAGCTTGCCGGCTTCCACCGACATGAAGAAGTAGCCGCGGATGTTGACGTCGACGGTCTTCTGGAAGGCCCCCAGGTCAGTGTCCAGGACGTTGCAGAATTGCGGATTGGTCGCGGCGTTGTTGACCAGGATGTCCAGGCGCCCGAACTGTTCGCGGATGCCGGCGAAGACTTGGCTGATCTGCTCCATTTCACCGATGTGGCAGGCAATGGCGGTGGCCTTGCCGCCGGCGGCGATGATCGCGTCGGCCACGTGCTGGCAACCTTCGAGCTTGCGGCTCGACACGATGACATGGGCGCCTTGCTGGGCCAGCAACTTGGCAATGGCCTCACCGATGCCGCGGCTGGCGCCGGAGACGAATGCGATCTTGCCGTCGAGGTCGAACAACTGAGTCTTGGACATGGTTTTTCCTTGTTTGGGCTGTCGAGCGCCGGGGCGCGGTCAGAGGCTGGATTTGTGAATGACCTGCAGGCTCATCTGCTCCAGCAGTTTGTTCATGTGAATGAACTGCGCGAAGCGTTTGTCCTGGGTCTGGCCATGGTAGAAGCGGTAGTAGATCTGCTGCACGATGCCGGCCAGGCGGAACAGGCCGTAGGTGTAGTAGAAGTCGAAGTTGCCGATTTCGATTCCCGCGCGCTCGGCGTAGTAGTCGACGAACTGCTGGCGGGTGAGCATGCCCGGGGCGTTGCTCGGCTGGCGGCGCATCAGTTGCACCGGCGCCGGGTCGCCGGCCTCGATCCAGTAGGCCAGGGTGTTGCCCAGGTCCATCAGCGGGTCGCCCAGGGTGGTCAGTTCCCAGTCCAGCACGCCGATGATCTGCATCGGGTTCTGTGGATCGAGGATCACGTTGTCGAAGCGGTAGTCGTTGTGCACGATGCTAGAGGTCGGGTGGTCGGCGGGCATCTTCTCGTTGAGCCAGGCCTTGACCTTTTCCCAGTGCGGCGCGTCCGGGGTCAGGGCCTTCTCGTAGCGGTCGCTCCAGCCCTTGATCTGGCGCTGCACATAGCCTTCGGGCTTGCCCAGGTCACCCAGGCCGCAGGCGCTGTAGTCGACCCGGTGCAGCTCGACGAAACGATCGATGAAGCTCTTGCACAGGGCCTCGGTCTGGCCGGCATCCAGGCCCAGCTCCGGCGGCAGGTCGGAGCGCAGGATGATGCCCTTGACCCGTTCCATGACATAGAACTCGGCACCGATCACCGACTCGTCGGTGCAGTGCACGTAGGCTTTGGGGCAGTAGGGGAAACCGTCCTTGAGCTGGTTGAGAATGCGGAACTCGCGGCCCATGTCGTGGGCCGACTTGGCCTTGTGGCCGAAGGGCGGGCGACGCAGGACAAACTCCTGCCCGGGGTATTCCAGCAGGTAGGTGAGGTTCGAGGCACCGCCCGGGAACTGGCTGATCTGCGGCGTACCGCTCAGGCCGGGAATGTGCGCCTTGAGGTACGGGTCGATCAGGTTGGCATCGAGTTCCTCGCCGGAGCGAGTACGGGTGGATTGGTCTGTAAGCGCCATGCTTATCCCTTCTGCTTATTCTGGAGGCCAGAGATTATTGGCTAATCTAATGCGCCTACCGGCCCCTCACAATCGCGGCGGGCCTTTATAGGTGCGCGTGTTGCCGGACAATCATTGCTTTTGATACAAGCGTTTGAATTTAGCCCCGTGTGTCTACGACCCGATGAGACCAAGCCCCCGCAGGAGCCATGCTGGCACAGAGGTTGTCCGCCCCACGAGCATAGGCGTTGACTCGGGGCTGGGTCAGTTCGGTGCCGGCAGGGCCAGCGGGGTCAGCAGTGGCCGGCCTTCGAAGTGAGCCAGCAGGTTCTGGCCGACCATCGCCACGGTATCGCGGCTGGCCTGGGGCGAAAGGCCGGCCACGTGGGGCGTGAGCACCACGTTGTCGAGCACCTTGAGGGCGTCCGGGACTTGGGGTTCGTCATCGAACACATCCAGGGCCGCGCCGGCAATCCGCCGCTGCTGCAGGGCCTGCAGCAGGGCGTTGGTGTCCACCACGCTGGCCCGGGCGATGTTCACCAGGAAACCTTCGGGGCCAAGGGCTTCCAGCACCGGCTGGTCCACCAGGTGCCGGGTGTCGGCGCCGCCCGGGGTGGCGATTACCAGGACGTCCGAGTCCCGGGCCAGTTCCACCAGGGTCGGGCAGAAGCGGTAGGGCTGGTCGGGGCGTGGCTGGCGGCTGTGGTAGCTCACCGGCATGTCGAAGCCCAGGGCGCAGCGCCGGGCGATGGCCTGGCCCACGGCGCCGAGGCCGAGCACCCCCAGGCGCATGCCGGCCAGGGACGGGCGCAGCACCTTCGGCCAGTCCCCCTGGCGTACCGCGGCGTCGGACTGGGGAATGCCGCGCACCAGGGCCAGCAACAGGGCCAGGGCATGATCGGCCACGGACGAAGCGTTGACCCCGGCACCATTGGTTACCGCGATCCCGCGATTGCTCGCCGCTTGCAGGTCCACTTGCTCATAGCCGGCGCCGATCACGCAGATGATCTGCAATCGGGGCAGGGCGGCGATTTCCGCCGCGCTCAGCCCCAGGGGGCCACGGGTCAGCACCGCATCGATCTGCCCGGCGTGGTCCCGGATCGCCTGGGCCCGGGTCTGTGGGGTGGGCGCCAGGATCAGCCTGAAGCCCAGGTCTTCGAGGTGCGGCAGGTAGGCGTTGACGTTTTCAACCAGGACCAGAACGGTGGCGCGCATGGCGGACTCCTCGTGGGTTAGCGGGGCAGGGGTTGGCGCAATTGAAAGATGTTGCCTTCCGGGTCGATGCCGTCGCAGGCTCGGGCGTTCTTGAATTGCCATTCGCGCTCGGCTTCGTACACCCGGCCACCGGCCTTGGCAGCGCGCTGTCGGGCCCGGGCCAGGTCGTCTACCTGGAACAGCGGCTTGCAGGCGCAATCGCTGCGGGGCAGCGGCGGTTCCTGGAGGACGATGCGCGCAGCAATCGCTGGCGGCACCTGAACCAGGGTCAGCTCGAAGCCCTGGTGGGCCAGTTGCTGGTAGTCGGCTTGCTGTTCGGTGATGGGCCAGCCCAGCAGTTCGGCATAGAAGCGGGCGAGGGAAGGTGGATCAAGGCTGTAGAGGAGGCAGCCGGCGATCGTCGTGGCGCTCATGGAGGGTTCCATACGGGCAGGGGCGAAGGCTCAAGGGTGCGGGTTGCGAGGGATTTTGGCAATGCTCGCCGGCACCGTTCCCGGGGGCATCACGCCATGTTCGGCGTGCCCGGGGCGGTGTGGGGACGATGGGGTCAGAAGGTTACGTCGGCGGTTGTGGCCAGGCGCACGAAGGGGCCGTTCAGGGTGGCGTTATGGTGGGCGATGATGGTTCTTGCCCCGATCAGCGGCGTGTCCATGCAGGTATGGGCGTCCTCCACCAGCACGGCGGCAAAGCCCAGGTCGCCGGCGGCGCGGCAGGTGGTATCGACGCAGTACTGGGTCTTCATGCCGACGATCACCAGTTCATTGACCTGGGCCTCCTGCAGGTGCTCGGCCAGCCCGGTGCCGACAAAGCAACTGGGGCGGGTCTTGTCCAGTACGCAGTCCAACTCTTCATCCACTTCCAGGGTCGGCAGCAGTTGCCAGAAGGGGCTGCCAGCGGCAATCGGGGATTCGGCGGGGCCGGTATGGCGCACGGCGAAGATCGGCGCTCCGGCCTGGCGGGCACGGCGGATCAGTTGGTTGATGTTTTCCAGGACCTGCTCGCGCTTGTAGGGCTTGTCCGGTCCATTGAACAACCCGACCTGCATGTCGATCACCAGCAGGGCACGCTTGGCGTTGGATAAAGGCATCTTGTCTCTCCTTGTAGTGCCAGCTGGACGGAGAAACAAAAGGCCCCGTCCATTGCTGGCGGGGCCTTGGTTCTACTGTGCTTGTGTCATCCCGCACAGCCACCACACGACCCGCCGGAGGCAGTCGTGGTGGTGGAGGTAGGGTTCAGCGCGTAGATATTCATGGGGGCCGATCATGCCGCCTGCCCGTGAGGCTTGTCAACGCGGCCCGCTAGGGGCCGGCTTGCCAGCGAATGGCGTCTTCAGGCGGGCAACTTCGCTGGCAAGCCAGCTCCTGCGGAACCCGGATTGAGCGGGAGAGGGCCGGGCCAGACGCTTTCCCATCAAACGAAAAAATACCTGCAGCGCATAAACCGTTCCTCAGCTGAGTCTATGCAGCGCCCTTGGAATCCCGGACAATCGCGCCCCCTCTTTTCGCTCGGGCACTGCCTGTCGGGTACTCCGATACGCCCGGGTGAATGGCAAACGACCGGAATGTGGAGATCCCACCGGATGAATGATCAGGCCAACAGCGTTGATCAACGCTTTGAAACCGCGGCCCCAGCGACCCTGACCCGCTGGAACCGCCAAGACACCACCTGGATGCTCGGCCTGTTTGGCACGGCCATCGGTGCCGGTACCCTGTTTCTGCCCATCAATGCCGGCATCGGCGGTTTCTGGCCGCTGTTGATCCTGGCGCTGCTGGCCTTCCCCATGACCTTCTATGCACACCGCGGCCTGACCCGCTTCGTGCTTTCCGGGCGTGACGGTGCGGACATCACTGACGTGGTGGAAGAGCATTTCGGCCTCACCGCCGGTGCCCTGATCACCTTGCTGTACTTTTTGGCGATCTTCCCGATCCTGCTGATCTACAGCGTGGCCCTGACCAACACCGTCGACAGCTTCATGACCAACCAACTGCACATCGCGCCGCCACCGCGGGCGATCCTGGCCCTGGTGCTGATCTTCGGCCTGCTGGTGGTGGTGCGTTGCGGCGAGCAGGTGATCGTCAAGGCCATGAGCCTGATGGTCTACCCGTTCATCGTGGCCCTGCTGTTCCTCGCGGTGTTCCTGATCCCGCACTGGAATGGCGGCATCCTCGCCACCGTCAGCGATGTCCCGGCGCCTTCGGCCTTCCTGCATACCCTGTGGCTGGCGATTCCGGTGATGGTCTTCTCGTTCAACCATTCGCCGATCATCTCGGCCTTTGCCGTGGACCAGAAGCGCCGCTATGGCGTGCACGCCGAAGAGCGCAGCTCGCAGATTCTCTCCCGCGCTCACCTGCTGATGGTGGGCATGGTGCTGTTCTTCGTCTTCAGTTGTGTACTGACCCTGACCCCGGCGCAACTGGCCGAAGCCAAGGCGCAGAACCTGTCGATCCTGTCCTACCTGGCCAACCATTTCCAGAATCCGACCATCGCCTTTGCCGCGCCGTTGATTGCCTTCGTGGCCATTGCCAAGTCCTTCCTGGGCCACTACATCGGTGCCAGCGAAGGCCTCAAGGGCCTGATCGGCAAGAGCGGCCGGCGCCCGGGCACGAAAACCCTGGACCGCGTCACCGCCGCCTTCATGCTGGTGATCTGCTGGGCCGTGGCCACCCTCAACCCGAGCATCCTGACGATGATCGAGACCATGGGCGGCCCGGTGATCGCGGCGATCCTGTTCCTGATGCCGATGTACGCCATCCGCAAGGTGCCGGCCATGGCCCGCTACCGCGGCCAGGCTTCCAACGTCTTCGTGACCCTGGTGGGCCTGGTGGCCATTACTGCCCTGGTGTACTCCCTGGCGTCCTGACAGCCTTCCGGTAGGAGCCGGCTTGCCGGCGAAGAGGCCCGCAAGCCAACTGCAAGGCGCGCGGACGCCTCCCTGGCGAACCCGCTGCTGCACACAACGCCGTCGGTACTTCACTGTACCGGCGGCGTTGTCGTTCAAGGCATTGATCAGGATTGTTTGCTGCCTTGAATAAAGGGCTAAGCTGGTGCTCTTATTGCTGCCAGGAACCCGCCCATGGCCATTCCCGCCCCTCTGGCTGCAAGCCTGCCCAAACACGTTGATGCGGTTGGGCGACACCCCCTGAATCTGGATTTTGCGTTGTCACGGATGAACCCGATTGGCCACTGAACCCCTGACCCACCCAACCGCTGCACCCAAGCGCACCCGCGACCTGCTGGCCGGCCTGTCCATTGCCGGCCTGTTGTTGCCGGAAGCCGTAGCCTATTCCAGCATCGCCGCCTTGCCGCCCCAGGCCGGGGTCATTGCCCTGTTTGCCGGGTTGCTGTGCTACGGCCTGTTGGGCACCAGCCGCTTTGCCATTGTTTCTGCCACTTCATCGTCGGCCGCAGTGCTGGCGGCGGCCACCCTGTCCCTGGCCGGTGGCGACGCCCAGCTGCGCCTGAGCCTGGCCTTTGCCCTGGTGCTGCTCACTGGGGTGTTCTTCCTCCTGGCCGGGCTGTTCCGCCTGGGCGGCGTGACCGCCTTCATTGCCAAGCCGGTGCTGCGCGGCTTTGCCTTCGGCCTGGCGTTGACCATTGTCCTCAAGCAGTTCGCCACCGTGGTCGGGGTGCACCTGAGCACCGGTAACCTGGTGCGCTTCCTGCCGCAGTTGCTGGAGCAGTGGCCGCAATGGAACTGGGCCGGCGCCGCGGTGGCGGCGGTGGCGCTGCTGGTGCTGGGGATCTGCTCGCGAATTCCCTATGTGCCCGGCGGGCTGGTGGCGGTGGTGATCGGCATTGGCGCCGGCCAGTGGTTCAACCTGCCGGCCCATGGCGTCGACCTGATCGGGGTCATCGAGCTCAAGCTGGAGGTGCCGAGCCTGCCGCAACTGCCTTTTGCCGACTGGCTGCGCCTGGGGGAACTGGCGTTCGCCCTGGTGATGATCCTGTATGCCGAATCCTATGGTTCCATCAGCTCCTTTGCCCTGAAGCATGGCGACCGGGTTTCCTCCAACCGCGACCTGCTGGCCCTGGGCGCTTCCAATCTGCTCTCGGGGCTGTTCCATGGCATGCCCGCCGGGGCCGGCTACTCGGCCACCTCCGCCAATGAAGCGGCCGGGGCGCGCTCGCGCCTGGCAGGGCTGACCGCGGCGGCGGTGATGCTGCTCATCGTGCTGACCGTGCTGCCCTATATCGCCCTGACCCCGGAGCCGGTGCTGGCGGCGATTGTCATGTACGCCCTGGGTCATGGCCTGAGCCTGCAACCCCTGGGGCGCTACTTCATCTGGCGGCGTGACCGGGTGCTGGTGATCTGCGCGGTCAGCGCGGTGCTGGTGCTGGGGGTGCTGGACGGGTTGCTGCTGTCAGTGGGTATCAGCATCCTGTTGCTGCTGCGGCAGATGTCGGCGGCGGATATCCAGATCCTCGGGCAACTGGGCAGCGGCCACGACTTTGTCGATCTCAGCCGTCATCCTCAGGCCCGGCAGGTGCCCGGCGTGCTGATCCTGCGGCCAGGGGAGGCGCTGTTCTTCGCCAACGCCGAACGCATCCTCGGCGGCGCCCTGCGCCTGATCCGCCATGTGCAGGCGCCGATCCACAGCATCATCCTCAGCCTGGAGGAGTCCCCGGACCTGGACGGCACCAGCATCGAGGCCCTGGACGAGTTCTTCCGCCAGGTCAGCCTGGAGCACAAGCACCTGGCCCTGGCGCGGCTCAAGCACGAGGCCAAGGACGCCCTGGCACTGCTGCCGTCGAGCCGCGAGTACCAGGTGCTGCTCAGCGGCACCAGCGTCGACGACACGCTGCAGGAGAGCCTGCGGGGCTGGAAGGCCGGGGCTATTTCCCAGGCATAAAAAAACGCCGCGTATCGTGGAATACGCGGCGTTCCTTCTTACAACGCTACAGCCTTAGGCTTGCACCACCGGGATGTTGGCGTTGGCAGCCGCTTCACGGAACTCGGCGATCTGGTCGAAGGACAGGTAGCGGTAGATATCGGCCGCCATGCTGTCGATCTTGCCAGCGTATTCCATGTACTCCTCGACGGTCGGCAGGCGACCCAGGATCGAAGCCACCGACGCCAGCTCGGCCGAAGCCAGGTAGACGTTGGCGCCATCACCCAGACGGTTCGGGAAGTTACGGGTCGAGGTCGACACCACGGTGCTGTTCGGCTCGACGCGTGCCTGGTTACCCATGCACAGCGAGCAGCCCGGCATTTCCATGCGTGCGCCGGCCTTGCCGTAGATGCCGTAGTAGCCTTCTTCGGTCAGTTGGTGAGCGTCCATCTTGGTCGGCGGCGACAGCCACAGACGGGTTGGCAGCTGGCCCTTGACCTGATCCAGCAGTTTACCGGCAGCGCGGAAGTGACCGATGTTGGTCATGCACGAACCGATGAACACTTCGTCGATCTTCTCGCCAGCAACGCTGGACAGCAGACGGGCGTCGTCCGGGTCGTTCGGCGCGCACAGTACCGGCTCGCTGATGTCGGCCAGGTCGATTTCGATGATTTCGGCGTATTCGGCGTCGGCGTCGGCTTCCATCAACTCAGGGTTGGCGATCCAGGCTTCCATCGCTTGAGCGCGACGTTCCAGGGTACGTGCGTCACCGTAGCCTTCGCCGATCATCCAGCGCAGCAGGGTGATGTTGGACTGCAGGTACTCGGTGATCGACTCTTTCGACAGCTTGATGGTGCAACCGGCAGCCGAACGTTCGGCCGAGGCGTCGGACAGTTCGAACGCCTGTTCCAGGGTCAGACCTTCCAGGCCTTCGATTTCCAGGATGCGGCCGGAGAAGGCGTTTTTCTTGCCTTTCTTCTCGACGGTCAGCAGACCCTTCTGGATGGCGAAGTAAGGAATGGCATGCACCAGGTCACGCAGGGTGATGCCAGGTTTCATTTTGCCCTTGAAGCGCACCAGGATCGATTCCGGCATGTCCAGCGGCATGACGCCAGTGGCGGCGGCGAACGCCACCAGACCGGAACCGGCCGGGAACGAGATGCCCATCGGGAAACGGGTGTGGGAGTCACCACCGGTACCGACGGTGTCTGGCAGCAGCATGCGGTTCAGCCACGAGTGGATGATGCCGTCGCCCGGACGCAGGGAAACGCCGCCGCGGGTCATGATGAAGTCAGGCAGGGTGTGGTGGGTGGTCACGTCGATCGGCTTTGGATACGCCGCGGTGTGGCAGAAGGACTGCATCACCAGATCAGCCGAGAAGCCCAGGCACGCCAGGTCTTTGAGTTCGTCACGGGTCATTGGACCGGTGGTGTCCTGAGAACCCACGGTGGTCATCTTCGGTTCGCAGTAGGTGCCAGGACGAACGCCTTTGCCTTCTGCCAGACCGCAGGCCTTGCCGACCATCTTCTGCGCCAGGGTGAAACCCTTGGTGCTTTCAACAGGGGCTTCGGGCTTCTTGAACAGATCGAACGCAGGCAGGCCCAGTTCGGCGCGAGCCTTCTCGGTCAGGCCACGGCCGATGATCAGCGGGATACGGCCGCCGGCACGGACTTCGTCGAGCAGGACCGGGGTCTTCATTTCGAAGGTGGCCAGGACTTCGTCGGTACCGTGCTTGCAGACTTTGCCTGCGTGCGGGTACAGGTCGATCACATCGCCCATGTTCATCTTCGACACGTCGAATTCGATCGGCAGGGCGCCGGCGTCTTCCATGGTGTTGTAGAAGATCGGAGCGATCTTGCTGCCGAAGCAGAAGCCGCCGGCACGCTTGTTCGGAACATAAGGCACGTCGTCGCCGAAGAACCACAGCACCGAGTTGGTGGCCGATTTACGGGACGAACCGGTGCCGACCACGTCGCCGACGTAGGCGATCGGGAAGCCTTGACCGCGCATTTCTTCGATCTGCTTCATCGGGCCGGTCTTGCCTTGCTCGTCCGGAACGATGCCGTCACGGGCCATTTTCAGCATGGCCAGGGCGTGCAGCGGGATGTCTGGGCGGGACCAGGCGTCTGGTGCCGGGGACAGGTCGTCGGTGTTGGTTTCGCCGGTGACCTTGAACACCCGCAGGCTGATCTTGTCGGCCAGTACCGGGCGATTCTTGAACCACTCGCCGTCGGCCCAGGATTGCAGTACGCCTTGGGCGTGAACGTTGCCGTTCTTGGCTTTTTCCGCGACGTCGTGGAAGGCGTCGAACATCAGCAGGGTGTGCTTGAGTTGAGCGGCGGCCACTGGCGCCAGTTCGGCGTCGTCCAGCAGGTTCACCAGGGTCACGATGTTGTAGCCGCCCTGCATGGTGCCCAGCAGTTCAACGGCGCGCTTCTTGTCGATCAGAGGGGAGGAGGCTTCGCCTTTGGCCAGCGCGGAGAGGAAACCGGCCTTGACGTAGGCGGCTTCGTCGACTCCTGGTGGAACGCGATTGGTGATCAGGTCAACGAGGAAAGCTTCTTCGCCAGCCGGGGGATTCTTCAGCAGCTCGACCAGGCCTGCAGTTTGTTCGGCGTTAAGCGGCTGGGGAACGATACCCAGTGCTGCACGCTCTTCGATATGTTTGCGGTAGGCTTCAAGCACAGTTATTACCCTCATCAGTGGTCCCAAATGGGTGTCCGGGACGCTCATCCCGAAATTGCCGTACTCATGCGCTGCGTGGCGTTGTGGGCCACTTAGCCAGAATTACCGACAATTCCTTACAGAAGCTGCTTTCAAAGTTTTACGCCTGCAGAACGGGGAGCTGATGAGGGTTGGCGTTGGGTTTTTCCCCGCTGGAAAAACCCCTCGCCAACACCGCTCTGAAGGAACGACTGTGCTCGTGACGCTTTGAAAACAGCTTCAAACGGACATTGGCGCCTAAAAAGGCTGGCTGATTCTACGGTAAAAAAAGCCTCAACGTAAGTTGCTGTATTGAAGTTTGAGGGGTGATCAATCTTAGACAAAGGGCTAACATTGCCCACTGTTTTGCTTTTGCGTGCGTTGTCTATCTATGCCCAATCAGACCATCAAGACCCCCTGCGTCGGCCTCTGTTCCACGGTTTACGGCGATCTGGTATGCCGTGGCTGTAAGCGTTTCCACCATGAAGTGATCAACTGGAATGGTTACAACGAGGAGGAAAAACGCGCGGTCTGGCTGCGTCTTGAGCACCTGCTGGTGCAGGTGATGGCGGCCAAGCTGGAAGTCTTCGATCCGGTGCGCCTGCGCGAGCAGCTGGAGCAGCGCAAGATCCGCTTCGTGCCCCATCAGTCCGAGTATTGCTGGGCCTACCAGCTGATTGCCCGCGGCGCGCGAGTGATCAACCAGCTCGATGCCTATGGGATGGTGCTGCTGCCGGAGTTTCGCGACTGGGCCTTGCCGGAGTTGCGCGACGCCATTGATCGGGAATTCTTCCTGCTGTCCGAAGCCCACTACCAGCGCTACATCGCCCCCGGCTTTCTCAAGGATGCCCTCGGCTGAGTGCTTCGCTACGCGAATAACTCCCACGCAAATGCCACTGCAGGAGCTGGCTTGCCAGCGAAGACGGCCGCCAGGGCGGTGCAAGGCTTGCGGGCCTCTTCGCCGGCAAGCCGGCTCCTACGGGGTGAGGTTGATCGGGCTCTGTAGGAGCTGGCTTGCCAGCGAAAGCGCCGTCATGGACGGCGCAGATTACGCGATGGCGTTGCGGGGAGGGGGCTCAAGCCTTGGCTGCCAGCTCTTCCAGGTGATCCATGATGTCCGCCGGCTTGAGCACCAGCACGTCGCTGTCCAGGGAGTCGAGCACCACTTCGGCGGTGTTGCCGATCAGTGCCCCGGAAATCCCGGTGCGGGCCACGGTGCCGATGATGGTCAGCACGGCGCCAAGCTTGTGGGCCAGGTGGGGAATCAGCACATCGGCCGGGCCTTCCTCGATATGCAGGTGGGCGTCGTCGATGTCGAACTCGGCCTGGAACGCCTTGCACTGCTCGCGATAGCGCGCCTCGATGGTTTCCTTGAGCTGGAACACCGGGTCGGCGGCCGACAGCATCGGCGACGGGTGAGCGCTGATCACATGCAGCTGGGCCTTGGCCAGGCTGGCGATATCGAAGCCGTGGTCGACGATACTGGCGTGCAAGGCCCGGTGCTCGCCGTCCATGTTGCCGACGTCGATGGCGGCCATCACCACGCCGCCGACCCAGGGCGTGGCGGTCTTGACCAGCAGCACCGGGGTCGGGCAGTAGCGCAGCAGTTTCCAGTCCGCCGGGGTCAGTAGGGCTTTCTTCAGCGGGGCGTCCGGCAGGTGCTGCTTGATCACCAGGCCGCAGCCCTCGGCCTGCTGCACATCGATGATGGTTTCGTGCAGGCTTTCGTTCCAGGCCTGCTCGGTGGTGACGCTGTAGCCTTCGCCGGTGAGGCTGCTCTTGAGTACGCTCAGCAGCGCCGAATGCTCGTGCTTTCTGTCGCAGACCAGCAGGTGCAGGTGGGCCTGGGTGACCCCGGCAATCAGCTTGGCGCGCTTGAGGGCAAGGCTTTCGCCGGGCGTGGGATCGATGACCACCAGGATACTGCGGATGCTTTGCATGATCGGGATCTCCAGGAAGGGATGAACGGTTAGGGTCTGTTCCCGTTTGGCCCCGCAACGCGGCTCGTCACCAAACGGGAACAGACCCTAGCGTGCACAACTATAGTTGCTGGCGCCCGGGCCGGATGTTGATGCATATCAATCGCGGCCGCTGGTGGTCTGCGGCCCGGCCGGTATAATCGCCGGCCTTTCGCTATGAAGCCTTTTGTCCCGTGAGCCTCATGTTAACGATCACTGATAGTGCTGCCTGCCGCTTTGCGGTGGTGGCTGATTGTTCGGAAATGCGCCGATGAACTTTCCTGAAATTCCCGATTTTCTTGGCTGCCGCACGCCCGACGCCTGGGTCCAGGCGGCCCTGGCCGACCAGGAAACCCTGCTGATCGACCACAAGAACTGCGAGTTCAAGGCCGCCAGCACCGCCTTGAGCCTGATCGCCAAGTACCACGCCCATGTCGACCTGATCAACATGATGTCGCGCCTGGCCCGGGAAGAGCTGGTGCACCACGAGCAGGTCCTGCGCCTGATGAAGAAACGCAAGGTCGAGCTGCGCCAGTTGCATGCCGGGCGCTATGCCTCGGGCCTGCGCAAGGTGGTGCGCAGCCACGAGCCGGTGAAGCTGGTGGACACCCTGGTGGTGGGCGCCTTTATCGAGGCCCGCAGCTGCGAGCGTTTCGAAGCCCTGGTGCCGCACCTGGACGAGGAACTGGGCAAGTTCTACTTCGGCCTGCTCAAAAGCGAGGCCCGGCACTACCAGGGCTACCTGAAGCTGGCCTATCAGTATGGCGACGCCAAGGACATCGCCCAGGTCATCGACCGGGTGCGGGCGGCGGAGCAGGAACTGATCGAGTCGCCGGATCCGGAGTTCCGTTTTCACAGTGGCGTGCCGGCCTGGTGAACGACTGCCCTTGTGTAAAAGCAGGGGCAAATTGTTAAAAACTCTTAAAAGAATGAAATATCGCGCAAAACCGCTGCAAGTCCCGGGTTTTGTGGCTTGCGTTATCCTTTCCTTAACCTCTTGCCCCCTATAATGCGCGCGCACAAATTGTGCGTTCACAGATTGGCAAATATGGAAAACCTGGGTCTTGGCAAGGTGTTGCTGGTGGAAGATGACGAGAAGCTCGCCGGGCTGATCGCGCATTTTCTGTCCCAGCACGGCTTTGAAGTGCTGACGGTCCACCGCGGCGATACCGCCCTGGCGGCATTTCTCGAATTCAAACCGAAACTGGTGGTGCTCGACCTGATGCTGCCCGGCCAGAGCGGCCTGCACGTGTGCCGGGAGATCCGCGCCGTGGCGGACACCCCCATCGTCATCCTCACCGCCAAGGAAGACGACCTGGACCACATTCTCGGCCTGGAATCCGGCGCCGATGACTACGTGATCAAGCCTATAAAACCGGCGGTGCTGCTGGCGCGCCTGCGGGCCCTGCAACGGCGCCAGGTGCCGGAAACCACCACCCTGCGCGGGGCCCTGGCATTCGGCGTGCTGAGCATCGACCGCAACAGCCGCGAGGTGCGCCTGGCGGGCGAGCCGGTGGAACTGACCACCATGGAGTTCGAGCTGCTCTGGCTGCTGGCCAGCGCGCCGGGCAAGACCCTGTCCCGGGACGACATCCTCAACCGCATGCGCGGCATCGAGTTCGACGGCCTCAACCGCAGTGTCGACGTCTACATCAGCAAGCTGCGGGGCAAGCTCAAGGACAACCCGCGCGAGCCGGTGTGCATCAAGACCGTGTGGGGCAAGGGCTACCTGTTCAATCCGTTCGCCTGGGAGGTTTGAATGCTGCGTCTGTTTCTGGGGCTCTACCTGTTCCTGGCCCTGGGCTTCGCCGGGGCCATGACCGCGGTGCAACACATCTTCATCAACTACCTGGCCGCCGACCTGATCGAGTCCTACAACCGCGATGCGGTGCGCGGGCCGGCCTACAGCCTGAGCGAACAGTTGCGGCCGTTCGACGAGGCCGGGCGTCAACAGCAGCTGGAGCAGCTCAAGCCGCACTATGGGCTGCTGCTCAAACTGGTGCAGGCCGACGACCTGGACCTGAGCGTGCGTGAACAGGCCCTGCTGGATTCCAACCAGTTGGTGGTGCGCGAGGAGTTCACCGAATTCATCGGCAGCATCGACGGCGGCAAGCAACTGTTGAGCATCAAGCTGCCGGAAGACCCGCCCCTGACCCTGCTCTACAACATCGCCGCCTATGCCTTGCTCGGCGCGCTGCTGGCCATCGTCCTGTACTTCTGGGTGCGCCCGCACTGGCGCGACCTGGAGCGCCTGCGCCTGGCCGCCGAACGTTTTGGCGACAACGACCTGGGCACCCGTCTGCACCTGTCGCGGCGTTCCAACATCCGCGACCTGGCCCAGCACTTCAACCGCATGGCGGCGCGCATCGAGGGGCTGATCGCCAATCAGCGCGAGTTGACCAACGCGGTGTCCCACGAACTGCGCACGCCCATCGCCCGGCTGTCCTTCGAGCTGGACCAGTTGCAGCAACAGCCAGATCCGGATGAAAACCGCGAGTTGATCGCCGACATGTATGCCGACCTCGGCGAGCTGGAGGAAATGGTCTCCGAACTCCTCAGCTACGCCAGCCTGGAACATGGCGCGGCCACCATCAACCGGGAAAACATCCAGGCCCAGAGCTGGCTCGACAGCGTGGTCGGCAGCGTGGCCCTGGAGGCCGAGGCGGCCGGGGTGCAACTGCTGATCCGTTCCTGCCAGGTGGAGTACGTGCGCATCGAACCGCGCTTCATGGCCCGGGCAGTGATCAACCTGCTGCGCAACGCCATCCGCTACGCCGACCGCCGGGTCGAGGTGTCCCTGGTGCGCCTGGAGCATGGCTACGAAGTGCGGGTCAACGATGATGGTCCCGGGGTGCCGGTGGATGGCCGGGAGAAGATCTTCGAGCCGTTTTCCCGCCTCGACGCCAGCCGTGACCGGCGTACCGGCGGTTTCGGCCTGGGCCTGGCGCTGGTGCGGCGGGTCTCGCAATGGCACGGCGGCAAGGTCGAAGTGGCGGATTCGGAGTGGGGCGGTGCCTCGTTCCGCATGACCTGGGCCCACCTCGACTGAGGTTCGCGCGCAGCCCTGAACCTGCGCAGCAACGCGGCCCGTGATCACGGGCCGCGCGTTCCCTTTCTTAGAAGCTGTACTCAAGTTGAGTGGCGATGCTGGTCTGCATGCGCCGGTCGACGATCGGGCTGTCGCCGGCTTCCTTGCTCAGGTACTTCATCGACAGCAGGGTCGAGACCTTGGTCTGCTCATTGAGGGGCAGCGTCCAGGCCAGGTCGGCACCGCTGCTGACCCGTCCACCCTTGGCCCGGTAGGCGCCGAAGCGGCTGTGGGCCGCCTGGGTGTCGCTCACCCCGTACCAGGTCTGCATGTAGTCGGCGTTGCCGAACAGGCTGTTGAGGCTGGCATCCAGGCTGCCGAAGCGGCCCTGGTAGAGGTTGCTGCCAATGCTCAGTTCCAGTGCGCTGTAGGCCGAGCCGGTGTCGCGGTTGTCGTTCTTCTTCACCGCGTGGGTCAGGGTGGCGCCCAGTTCGAACGGCCCCAGGTCATAGCCCAGGTGCGCGCCGAACTGTGCCCGGGTCTTTATTTCGCCCATGCCCTTGAGGCGCTTGGAGCCCTGGCCCAGGTGGTTCTTGTCGCGCCGTGATTCGCTCGGGCCGACCCAGGTACTGAACGACAGGTCGCCCCATTCGTTGCCCCAGCCCAGGCCCTGGTCGGTATTGAGGAACACGCCCCAGGGGCTGATGATCTCGCCGCCGAGAATCGGCGCCAGGGCGCGTTCGTCACTGCCGCTGTAGCGCGGCACGCTGGCCACCCCGGCGTGCACGCCGTACTTCCAGTCTTCGGCGTGCAGCGTGCCGCAGACCGTGCTCAGGCCCAGGGTGCCGGCCCACAAGGCGGCGGTGGTGGAGTGTTTCAGGGTTTTCATGAAGGGTCAGAACCTCAGGTGGTTGGCGTTATAGGTGCGTTTGAATGAGTAGCCCAGGACGTTCACGCCGTTGACCTGGCGGCGCACGGTGTCGCCCAGGCCCGGGCCGTTGCCGGCGATCACCGCGTGGGCATTGTCCACCGGGGCGAGGATGTAGTCGGTAAGGGGACGGCCTTGCTGCAGGCTGCGGATCATCAGGAAGCCGTCCTCCAGGGCGATGTCCATGCCGTTGATGGGCGGTTCGCCGGGGTCGTCGCTCAGAGCCTGGTAGGTGCCGACCGTGGCCAGCCAGTTGTCCGTCAGGGGCACCGGCTCGATCCGTTCTCCCACCGCCAGCAACTGGCCGTGGCTCTTGGCGGTGAACACCCGATGGCCCTGGACCTGCATCACGTCCAGTTGCAGTTGCCCCAGCGGGCCCAGGTCCTGGGGCCAGAGCCCGAGGCGCTTCTTGCGCACCCGCAGCCAGCCCTGTTCGTCCCGCAGCAGTTCGTAGCGCTCGCCGGCCAGCTCGGCGTACAGGCGCTGGTGCTGGTCGCGGATCCGCAGCACACCCCAGCGGGTGGCATAGAAGCCCGCCAGGTGCCGGCGATCCGCCGCTTGCGGAACCCGACGTTGCTGGGCCTGGGGGGCCGTGGCCGGTTGCGGTGGCGGTGGCGGGGCGCCGTGGGCCTGCAGCAGCATGCGCAGTACCTGGGGCACCAGGGGCTGGGCCAGGGCCTCGCCGCTGTCGGAATTGCTCATCACGATCACCGCCAGCTGCTGCTCGGCCAGCACGCTGATCCGGGCATGAAAGCCCTCGCCGAAACCGCTTTGCTGCCAGGT
>NZ_VYKE01000115.1:0-19393 GCF_032424515.1 Pseudomonas sp. JV245A | reverse complement strand
GGCGCCCTGGTTGCGGCCTACGGACTCTACGACGGCTTCCTGACCCTATAGCTCTAGCAACACCCCCGATTGTTTTGTCTCTGGAGGATCACAGTAATGACCACGGAAAAAGTTAAGTACGGCGTACATTCCGAAGCCGGCAAACTGCGCAAAGTCATGGTTTGTTCCCCAGGCCTGGCCCATCAGCGGCTGACCCCGAACAACTGCGATGAACTGCTGTTCGATGATGTGCTGTGGGTGGCCCAGGCCAAACGCGACCACTTCGACTTCGTCACCAAGATGCGTGAGCGGGATATCGATGTGCTGGAAATGCACAACCTGCTGACCGACATTGTCGCCATGCCCGAAGCCCTGGACTGGATTCTGGAACGCAAGATCACCGCCAACCAGGTCGGCCTGGGCCTGGTCAACGAAGTCGGTTCGTGGCTGCGCAGCCTGGAGCCGCGCAAGGTCGCCGAGTACCTGATCGGCGGTGTATCGGCCGATGACCTGCCCACCAGCTTCGGTGGCAAGACCATCGAGATGTTCCGCGACTTCCTCGGCCACTCCAGCTTCATCCTGCCGCCGCTGCCCAACACCCAGTTCACCCGCGACACCACCTGCTGGATCTACGGCGGCGTGACCCTGAACCCGATGTACTGGCCGGCGCGACGTCAGGAAACCCTGTTGACCACCGCCATCTACAAGTTCCACCCCGAGTTCACCAACGCCGACTTCCAGATCTGGTACGGCGACCCGGACCAGGAACACGGCAACGCCACCCTGGAAGGCGGCGACGTGATGCCGATCGGCAACGGCGTGGTCCTGATCGGCATGGGCGAGCGCTCCTCGCGTCAGGCCATCGGCCAACTGGCGCTGAACCTGTTCAAGCACAAGGCCGTGGAGCGCGTGATCGTCGCCGGCCTGCCGAAATCCCGCGCGGCGATGCACCTGGACACCGTGTTCAGCTTCTGCGACCGCGACCTGGTCACGGTCTTCCCGGAAGTGGTGAGCCAGATCGTCGCCTTCAGCCTGCGCCCTGACGAAAGCAAGCCGGGCGGCATCGATGTGCGCCGCGAGGAGACCAGCTTCCTCGACACCGTGGCCAAGGCCCTCAACCTCAAGGCCCTGCGCGTGGTGGAAACCGGTGGCAACGCCTTCGCCGCCGAGCGCGAGCAATGGGACGACGGCAACAACGTGGTGGCCGTGGAACCCGGCGTAGTCATCGGCTACGACCGCAACACCTACACCAACACCCTGCTGCGCAAGGCCGGGGTCGAGGTCATCACCATCAGCGCCGGCGAACTGGGCCGGGGCCGTGGCGGCGGCCACTGCATGACCTGCCCGATCATCCGCGACCCGATCGACTACTAAGCGACCCTATCCGACATAGCAGCTTGCCGTTGCCCCTACAAAGGGCCTCGGCAAGTGGACGACCGAAATCAAAGGAGATCCATCATGGCTTTCAACATCCACAACCGTAACCTGCTGAGCCTGGAACACCACACCCCACGTGAGCTGCGCTACCTGCTGGACCTGTCCCGCGACCTCAAGCGCGCCAAGTACACCGGCACCGAGCAGCAGCACCTCAAGGGCAACAACATCGCCCTGATCTTCGAAAAGACCTCGACCCGTACCCGTTGCGCCTTCGAAGTGGCGGCCTATGACCAGGGCGCCAACGTCACCTACATCGACCCCAACTCCTCGCAGATCGGCCACAAGGAAAGCATGAAGGACACCGCCCGAGTGCTGGGGCGCATGTACGACGCCATCGAGTACCGCGGCTTCAAGCAGGAAATCGTCGAAGAACTGGCGAAATTCGCCGGGGTTCCGGTGTTCAACGGCCTGACCGATGAATACCACCCGACCCAGATGATCGCCGACGTGCTGACCATGCGTGAACACGCCGACAAGCCGATCCACGAGATCAGCTACGCCTACCTGGGCGATGCGCGCAACAACATGGGCAACTCTCTGCTGCTGGTGGGCGCCAAACTCGGCATGGACGTGCGCATCTGCGCGCCCAAGGCCCTGTGGCCCCATGACGACCTGGTGCAGCGCTGCAAGAAATACGCAGAGGAAAGCGGTGCCCGCATCACCCTCACCGAGGATCCGAAAGCCGCGGTCAAGGGCGTGGACTTCATTCACACCGACGTCTGGGTCTCCATGGGCGAACCGGTGGAAGCCTGGGCCGAGCGTATCGAGCAACTGCTGCCCTACCAGGTCAACGCCCAGTTGATGAAAGCCACCGGCAACCCACGGACCAAGTTCATGCACTGCCTGCCGGCTTTCCACAACAGCGATACCAAGGTCGGCAAGCAGATCGCCGAGCAGTATCCGCACCTGGCCAACGGCATTGAAGTGACCGACGACGTGTTCGAGTCGCCCGCCTGCATCGCCTTCGAGCAAGCGGAAAACCGCATGCACACCATCAAGGCGATCCTGGTTTCGACCCTGGCCGACCTGTAATCCCCCTCCAGCACCGGCGCCGCCCAGGCGGCGCCGGCACCGGACTCTAGAAGGACTGCATTATGCGTATCGTCGTTGCACTGGGCGGTAACGCCCTGCTCCGCCGTGGTGAACCCATGACCGCGGACAACCAACGCGCCAACATCCGCATCGCCACCGAACAGATCGCCAAGATCCACCCCGGCAACCAACTGGTGATTGCCCACGGCAATGGCCCTCAGGTCGGCCTGCTGTCGTTGCAAGCGGCGGCCTACACCCAGGTTTCGCCCTACCCGCTGGACGTGCTAGGCGCCGAGACCGAAGGCATGATCGGCTACATCATCGAACAGGAACTGGGCAACCTGCTGGACTTCGAGGTGCCGTTCGCCACCTTGCTGACCCAGGTGGAAGTGGACGCCAAGGACCCGGCATTCAAGAACCCGACCAAGCCCATCGGCCCGGTCTACAGCAAGGAAGAAGCCGAGAAGCTGGCCAAGGAAAAAGGCTGGGCCATCGCCCCGGATGGCGACAAGTACCGCCGGGTAGTGGCCAGCCCGAAACCCAAGCGCATCTTCGAGATCCGTCCGATCAAGTGGCTGCTGGAAAAAAGCAGCATCGTGATCTGCGCCGGCGGTGGCGGCATCCCCACCATGTACGGCGAGGATGGCAAGCTCAAGGGCATCGAGGCCGTGATCGACAAGGACCTGTGCTCGGCGCTGTTGGCCGAGCAACTGGAAGCCGACCTGCTGGTGATCGCCACCGACGTCAACGCGGCGTTCATCGACTTCGGCAAACCGACCCAGAAGGCCATCGGCCAGGCCCACCCGGACGAAATCGAGAAGCTGGGCTTTGCCGCCGGCTCCATGGGGCCGAAGGTCCAGGCCGCCTGCGAATTTGCCCGGCACACTGGCAAAACCGCAGTGATCGGTTCACTCTCGGACATCGAAGCGATCGTCCAGGGCAAGGCCGGCACCCGCATCAGCACCGCGCAACCTGGCATCAGTTACCTGTAAGACGCTTGCAGTGAAAACTCGGGGCAGGCCCGGCGCCTGCCCTCATTTCAAAGCCCTGGAGGAGAGAAGCCTATGGCCATGTTTGAGCCCGGTCACCTGCATATCGAGCGCCATGCGCTGAACAAGGACGACTTCAGCTACAACCTGTGCATTGACTACGAAGTGGCCCACGACCCCAAGGAGGGCAAGGGCATGATGTTCACCCTGCACGGCACCATCGAAGACAAGTCCCTGAAGGAGCAGTTCTTCCTGGCCAAGGACCTGGCTTTCGACTTCGCCCGCCACGCCACCCGCCTCGCCCAGCAGCACGGCCTGCCCAAGAGCGCCAGCATTGCCTCGATGCACAAGTACTACGACGAAATGTTCGAGGACGTACGCAAGCAACTGGACGTCAAGCCCGGCGACCCGGTGAAACCCGAGCACCTTGCATAACCCCCCGATCCCCTGCTGGGGCCGACGTGCCGGCGAACTGACCACGGCCCTGCATCGCTGCCCGGCCCGCCTTCGCCGGCTAGCCGGCTCCTGCGGCATGCGTGACGATTTCGACTAAGCCCCTGCCCCAAGGCATACTGGCCACCCTCCGCTTTGCAGAACCGTCAGTCACCCCATGCGTATCCACGTCAGCTTCATCGACCGCGTCGGCATCACCCAGGAAGTCCTGGCCCTGTTGGGCGGGCGCAACCTCAACCTGGATGCGGTGGAAATGGTGCCGCCCAACGTCTATATCGATGCCCCGACCTTGAGCCCCCAGGTGCTGGAAGAACTGCGCGATGCGCTGTTCAACGTACGTGGCGTGCAGGCGGTGACGGTGGTGGACATCCTTCCCGGGCAACGCCGGCACCTGCAACTGGACGCCCTGCTGGCGGCCATGACCGATCCGGTGCTGGCCCTGGACAGTGCCGGCAAAGTGCTGCTGGCCAACCCGGCGCTGATCGCCCTGTATGGTCGCGAACCGGCCGGGGAAAGCGTCGCCGAGCTGTTTGCCGACCCCGCACTGCTGGAGGCCCTGCTGGAAAACGGCTTTCGCCTGCCGCTGCGGGAAATCACCGTCAATGGCCAGACCCTGCTGCTGGACGCCACTCCCATTACCGACGCCGGTGCCCTGCTGACCCTGTACCCGCCCAACCGCATCGGTGAACGGCTCTCGGCCCTGCATCACGACCACGCCGAAGGCTTCGATGCCCTGCTCGGCGAATCACCGGCGATCCGCACCCTCAAGGCCCGGGCGCAGCGGGTTGCAGCGCTGGACGCACCACTATTGATCCAGGGTGAAACCGGCACCGGCAAGGAACTGGTGGCCCGCGCCTGCCACGCCATCAGCGCCCGCCACGGCGCGCCGTTCCTGGCCCTGAACTGCGCGGCACTGCCGGAAAACCTGGCCGAGAGTGAATTGTTCGGCTATGCCCCCGGCGCCTTTACCGGCGCCCAGCGCGGCGGCAAGCCGGGGCTGATGGAGCTGGCCAACCAGGGCACGGTGTTCCTCGATGAAATCGGCGAGATGTCGCCCTACCTGCAGGCCAAGCTCCTGCGCTTTCTCAATGACGGCAGCTTTCGCCGGGTCGGTGGCGATCGCGAGATCAAGGTCAACGTGCGCATCCTCAGCGCCACCCATCGTGACCTGGAAAAAATGGTCAACGAAGGCACCTTCCGCGAAGACCTGTTCTATCGCCTCAACGTGCTGAACGTGGAAGTGCCACCGCTGCGCGAACGCGGCCAGGACATCCTGCTGCTGGCCCGCTACTTCATGCAGCAGGCCTGCGCGCAGATCCAGCGGCCGGTATGCCGGCTGACACCGGGGACCTACCCGGCGCTGCTGGGCAACCGCTGGCCGGGCAACGTGCGGCAATTGCAGAACGTGATCTTCCGTGCGGCGGCGATCTGCGAGAGCAACCTGGTGGACATCGGTGACCTGGACATTGCCGGCACCTCGGTAGCCCGCCAGAACGATGCCGAAGTGGCCAGCCTGGAACAGGCCGTGGAAGCCTTCGAGAAGGAGCTGCTGGAAAACCTCTACGTCAGTTACCCCTCGACCCGGCAACTGGCCAACCGCTTGCAGACCTCCCATACCGCGATTGCCCACCGCCTGCGCAAATACGGCATTCCCAGCAAGGCCTGAGCTTGCGCCTGCCGCTCTGAAAGCGACCTCCATCTGTACTGAAAGCGCTACAGTGGAACGATTTCGCTACAAAGCCTTGCAATCGCAGCCGTGCAAGGCTTTGATCCTCAAAGCCTTTTTTCCGCACCCCGTGCTGTAGCGTTTTCGCTACGGCCGTGAAATTCCATTCTCTACAAAAAACACTCAACCCCTTGATTTACAACGGCCAAATAAATATTGGCCGTGTTCTTGCTATGGACATTGCCATTCGGCTCGGCGCTGTCCGAGCATTCAATCGCGTCCACCAGACGAGTCTGGCCCCTGAGGAGTTTCCATGAGCGAGTTGCGTTTTACTGAAGATCACGAATGGCTGCGTACCGAAGCGGATGGCAGTGTCACCGTCGGCATTACGGCTTTCGCCCAGAACGCCCTGGGTGATGTGGTGTTTGTGCAACTGCCGGAGCTGCAGGGCTACGACAAGGGCGCCGAAGCCGCCACCGTGGAATCGGTGAAAGCCGCCAGCGGCGTGTACATGCCCCTGGACGGTGAAGTGGTCGCCACCAACCCGGCCCTGGAAGACAGCCCGGAACTGGTCAACGAAGACCCGCTGGGCGAAGGCTGGTTCTTCCGCTTCATCCCTGCCGATGCCGCTGCCGTTGGCCAATTGCTGGACCAGGACGCCTACGACCGCCTGATCAAAGCCAGCGCCGAAGCCTGAGGAGCCGCCATGACCGTCAACCTGAGCACCGCCAACGAATTCATCGCGCGCCACATCGGCCCGCGCCAGGGCGATGAGCAAGCCATGCTCAATAGCCTCGGCTTCGACTCCCTGGAAGCCCTGAGCGCCAGCGTGATTCCCGAGAGCATCAAGGGCACCAGCGTGCTGGAGCTGGGCCAGGGCCTGAGCGAAGCCCAGGCCCTGGCCTCGATCAAGGCCATCGCCGCCAGGAACCAGCTGTTCAAGACCTATATCGGCCAGGGCTACTACAACTGCCATACGCCGTCGCCGATCCTGCGCAACCTCCTGGAAAACCCCGCCTGGTACACCGCCTACACCCCGTACCAGCCGGAAATCTCCCAGGGTCGCCTGGAAGCCCTGTTGAATTTCCAGACCCTGATCAGCGACCTGAGCGGCCTGCCGATCGCCAACGCCTCGCTGCTGGACGAAGGCACCGCCGCCGCCGAAGCCATGACCTTCTGCAAGCGCCTGAGCAAGAACAAGGGCAGCCACGCCTTCTTCGCCTCGCAGCATTGCCACCCACAGACCCTCGATGTGCTGCGCACCCGTGCCGAGCCCCTGGGGATCAACGTGGTGGTGGGCGATGAGCGCAAGCTGACCGACGTCAGCCCGTTCTTCGGCGCCCTGCTGCAATACCCGGCAAGCAACGGTGACCTGTTCGACTACCGCGAGCTGACCGAGCGTTTCCACGCTGCCAACGCCCTGGTAGCCGTGGCCGCCGACCTGCTGGCCCTGACCCTGCTGACCCCGCCCGGGGAATTCGGCGCCGACGTGGCCATCGGCAGTGCCCAGCGCTTCGGCGTGCCCCTGGGCTTTGGTGGCCCGCATGCGGCCTACTTCGCCACCCGCGATGCCTTCAAGCGCGACATGCCCGGCCGCCTGGTGGGCGTCTCGGTGGACCGTTTCGGCAAGCCGGCCCTGCGCCTGGCCATGCAGACCCGCGAGCAGCATATCCGCCGCGAGAAGGCCACCAGCAACATCTGCACCGCCCAGGTCCTGCTGGCCAACATCGCCAGCATGTATGCCGTGTACCACGGTCCCAAGGGCCTGACCCAGATCGCCCAGCGCATTCACCAGCTGACCGCGATCCTGGCCAAGGGCCTGGTCCAGCTGGGCTTGACCGTGGAGCAGGAAAGCTTCTTCGATACCCTGAGCCTGCACACCGCTGGCCGCACCGCTGCGCTGCACGACAAGGCTCGCGCCCAGGGCATCAACCTACGGGTGATAGACGCCGAGCGCCTGGGCCTGTCCCTGGATGAAACCACCACTCAAGCCGACGTTGAAACCCTGTGGAGCCTGCTGGCCGACGGCAAGCCCGCACCCGACTTCGCGGCACTCGCGGCGGCGGTCACCAGCGCCATCCCCGCCGCTCTGGCACGCCAGTCAGCGATCCTCAGCCACCCGGTGTTCAACCGCTATCACTCGGAAACCGAGCTGATGCGCTACCTGCGCAAGCTGGCAGACAAGGACCTGGCCCTGGATCGCACCATGATCCCGCTGGGCTCCTGCACCATGAAGCTCAACGCCGCCAGCGAGATGATCCCCATCACCTGGGCCGAGTTCGGCGCGCTGCACCCTTTCGCTCCCGCCGAGCAAAGCGCCGGCTACCAGCAACTGACCACCGAACTTGAAGCGATGCTGTGCGCTGCCACCGGCTACGACGCGGTGTCGCTGCAGCCCAACGCCGGCTCCCAGGGCGAGTACGCCGGCCTGCTGGCCATTCGTGCCTATCACCAGAGCCGTGGCGACGAGCGCCGCGATATCTGCCTGATTCCCTCCTCGGCCCACGGCACCAACCCGGCCACTGCCAACATGGCCGGCATGCGCGTGGTGGTCACCGCCTGCGACGCCCGCGGCAACGTCGACATCGAGGACCTGCGGGCCAAGGCCATCGAGCACCGCGAGCACCTCGCCGCGCTGATGATCACCTACCCGTCGACCCACGGCGTGTTCGAAGAAGGCATCCGCGAAATCTGCGGCATCATTCACGACAACGGCGGCCAGGTGTACATCGACGGCGCCAACATGAACGCCATGGTCGGCCTCTGCGCCCCGGGCAAGTTCGGTGGCGACGTGTCCCACCTGAACCTGCACAAGACCTTCTGCATTCCCCATGGCGGTGGCGGCCCGGGCGTCGGCCCGATCGGCGTCAAGTCGCACCTGGCGCCCTTCCTGCCCGGCCATGCCGCGCTGGAAAACAAGAAAGGCGCGGTCTGTGCCGCTCCGTTCGGCAGCGCCAGCATCCTGCCGATCACCTGGATGTACATCAGCATGATGGGCGGCGCCGGCCTCAAGCGCGCCTCGCAGTTGGCGATCCTCAATGCCAACTACATCTCGCGCCGCCTGGAAGAGCACTACCCGGTGCTCTACACCGGCAGCAACGGCCTGGTGGCCCACGAATGCATCCTCGACCTGCGTCCTTTGAAAGACAGCAGCGGCATCAGCGTCGATGACGTGGCCAAGCGCCTGATCGATTTTGGCTTCCACGCGCCGACCATGTCCTTCCCGGTGGCCGGCACCCTGATGATCGAGCCCACCGAAAGCGAATCCAAGGAAGAACTGGACCGCTTCTGCGACGCCATGATCCGCATCCGCGAAGAAATCCGCGCAGTGGAAAACGGCGCCCTGGACAAGGACGACAACCCGCTGAAGAACGCTCCGCACACCGCGGCCGAACTGGTGGGCGAGTGGTCCCATCCATACAGCCGTGAACAGGCGGTGTACCCAGTGGCATCCCTGGTGGAAGGCAAGTACTGGCCGCCGGTTGGCCGGGTCGACAACGTGTTCGGCGACCGCAATCTGGTGTGCGCCTGCCCTTCGATCGAGAGCTACCAGGACGCGTAAGCCGTCCATCACTGGAGAGCCGTGCCCCTGCAGATACCGCGTATACCTGTAGGAGCCGGCTCGCCGGCGATGAGCGATAACGCATCAATCGGGTAGAGCAGCGGCTGCCTGTATCGCGGGCAAGCTAGCTCCTGCAAGTGCTTGCTTGCCGATCAATACAATAAGAAACCGGAGAACCAACATGTCCCTGAGCGTGTTCGACCTGTTCAAGATTGGCATCGGCCCCTCCAGCTCCCATACCGTCGGCCCGATGCGCGCCGCCGCGCGTTTTGTCGAAGGCCTGCGTCGCGATCAACTGCTGGCCAGCACCACCTGCGTCAAGGTCGAGCTGTACGGCTCGCTGGGCGCCACCGGTAAAGGCCACGGCAGCGACAAGGCGGTGCTGCTGGGCCTGGAAGGCGAGCACCCGGACACCGTGAATACCGAAAACATCGCCGCGCGCCTGCAGGAAATACGCAGCAGCGCGCGCCTCAACCTGCTCGGCGAACACAGCATTGCGTTCAACGAGAAAGAACACCTGGCAATGATCCGCAAACCTCTGGCCTATCACCCCAACGGCATGATCTTTCGCGCCTTCGATAGCGCCGGCCTGCAGATCCGTAGCCGTGAGTACTACTCGGTCGGTGGCGGTTTCGTTGTCGACGAAGACGCCGCAGGTGCCGACCGTATCGTCGAAGACACCACTCGCCTGACCTTCCCCTTCAGGAACGCCAAGGAACTGCTGCAACACTGCAGCACCTACGGCTTGTCCATCAGCCAGGTGATGCTGACCAATGAAAGCGCCTGGCGCCCGGAAGCGGAAACCCGCGCTGGACTGCTGAAGATCTGGCAGGTGATGCAGGACTGCGTGGACGCTGGCTGTCGCAACGAAGGGATTCTGCCCGGCGGACTCAAGGTCAAGCGCCGCGCCGCGGCCCTGCACAGCCAGTTGTGCAAGCACCCGGAAGCGGCGCTGCGCGATGCCCTGTCGGTGCTGGACTGGGTCAACCTCTATGCCCTGGCGGTGAATGAAGAAAACGCCAACGGCGGACGGGTGGTCACAGCCCCCACCAATGGCGCGGCCGGAATCATTCCGGCGGTGCTGCACTACTACATGCGCTTCATTCCCGGGGCCAACGAAGACGGGGTGGTGCGTTTTCTCCTCACCGCCGCAGCCATCGGCATCCTCTACAAGGAAAACGCCTCGATCTCCGGCGCCGAAGTCGGCTGCCAGGGTGAAGTGGGCGTGGCCTGCTCGATGGCGGCCGGGGCCTTGTGCGAGGTCCTCGGCGGCAGCGTGCAGCAAGTGGAGAACGCCGCGGAAATCGGCATGGAACACAACCTCGGGCTGACCTGTGACCCCATTGGCGGGTTGGTGCAGGTGCCCTGCATCGAGCGCAACGCCATGGGCTCGGTCAAGGCCATCAATGCGGTGCGCATGGCCCTGCGTGGCGACGGGCAGCACTTCGTCTCCCTCGACAAGGTCATCCGCACCATGCGCCAGACCGGCGCCGACATGAAAAGCAAATACAAGGAAACCGCCCGTGGCGGTCTGGCCGTGAACATTATCGAGTGCTGATACGCAGCCTGTATCCGCACGTTTTTTCAGGAGTTGCCCATGTCCACCGAAACACTGTTGAAAACCCCGCTGCACAGCCTGCACCTGGAACTCGGCGCCCGCATGGTGCCGTTCGCCGGCTACGACATGCCGGTGCAGTACCCGCTGGGAGTGATGAAGGAGCACCAGCACACCCGTGAACAGGCCGGGCTGTTCGATGTGTCCCACATGGGGCAGATCCTGCTGCGCGGCGCCAATGCCGCCCAGGCCCTGGAGACCCTGGTGCCGGTGGATATCATCGATTTGCCGGTGGGCATGCAGCGCTACGCCATGTTCACCAACGAACAGGGCGGCATCCTTGATGACCTGATGGTGGCCAACCTGGGGGACGAACAGCTGTTCCTGGTAGTCAACGCCGCCTGCAAGGACCAGGACCTGGCCCACCTGCGCCGCCACCTGGGCGAGCAATGCGACATTCAACCGCTGTTCGAGGAACGGGCCCTGCTGGCCCTGCAAGGCCCTGCTGCGGTCACGGTGCTGGCGCGCCTGGCGCCGGAGGTGGCGCAGATGACCTTCATGCAGTTCAAGCCGGTGACCCTGCTGGGCGTAGACTGCTTTGTCAGCCGTTCGGGCTACACCGGCGAAGACGGTTTCGAAATCTCGGTGCCGGCGGCCCAGGCGGAAAAACTCGCCCGTGCCCTGCTGGCCGAGCCGGAAGTAGCGGCCATCGGCCTCGGCGCCCGCGACTCCCTGCGCCTGGAAGCCGGCCTGTGCCTCTATGGCCATGACATGAACAGCGACACCACGCCGATCCAGGCCAGCCTGCTGTGGGCCATCTCCAAGGCACGTCGTGCCGATGGCGCCCGCGCCGGCGGCTTCCCCGGTGCCGAGGTGATCTTTGCCCAACAGCAAGGCGGTGTCAGCCGCAAACGCGTCGGCCTGCTGCCCCAGGAACGCACACCGGTACGTGAAGGTGCAGAGATCGTCGACGCCCAAGGCAAGGTTATCGGCAGCGTGTGCAGCGGCGGTTTTGGTCCGACCCTGGGCGGCCCCTTGGCCATGGGCTACCTCGACATAGAGCACTGCGCACTCGATACGCCAGTTGCAGCAATAGTTCGTGGGAAAAAGGTGCCAATGCTTGTAAGCAAAATGCCATTCGTGCCACAACGCTACTACCGCGGCTGAGGGACTGTTTCTATAAGTAACGCGGTTGCGTTAAAAGTGCACTAATCTGTAACGCAACCGCCATAAAACAGTGCATATTTTCGATACTGAACTTCACTTATAACGCCCGAAAACAATTGAACAACTCTATCGAATAAGCCCCGTACGCTAGTTCCGCCAAACCTCGGCAAGCTGAGTAAAACCGGGGCTTCGCGGGGCTTGTTTTTTCTCCCATAGTTGGCGTAGAGTTTCCCCACTGTGTTTGCATGGGTCGCTTGGAATCGTGACCTGGGCAGTAGCTAACAAGTTTGCTACAACCCGTTCGACGTCTCTTACTTTCCTGCAACCCAGCCCAGTACTCTTTCATGAGAAAGAGACTGTCATTAATTTTTTAGCGTCAAAGGAAATAAGAAATGTCCCAACGTCAGAGCGGTACCGTCAAGTGGTTTAACGACGAGAAAGGTTTTGGTTTTATCACTCCAGAAAGCGGTCCGGATCTGTTCGTACACTTCCGCGCCATTCAGGGCAACGGCTTCAAGAGCCTGAAAGAAGGCCAAAAAGTGACCTTCATCGCTGTGCAAGGCCAGAAAGGCATGCAGGCTGACGAAGTACAAGCAGAAGCTTAATCGTCTGTAACGAAAAAGCCCCTGATGCTGACATCAGGGGCTTTTTTGTGCGCGCAATTCCGTAAAATGGCTTCTTTTTTCAGTCGAGAGCCTGTCATGTCGAAACATCTGCTAAGCCCCCAAGGCGAATTCCCCGCCGCCGGCCTGGGTCGTCGCCTGGCAGCGATGTTCTATGATTTTCTACTCTGCGTCGCCCTGCTGATTGTCACGGGTGGCATCTACAAGCTGATCCAGATGCAGATCATCGGCGAGGCGCGGATGCGTACCCTGACCGAATCCGGCGCCCTGGACGGTGACCCGTTGTACTCCACGGTGCTGCTGTTCGTACTGTTCGGTTTCTTCGCCAAGTTCTGGACCCATTCCGGCCAGACCCTGGGCATGCAGGTCTGGGGTATCCGGGTGCAGAACGCCGACGGCAGCCGTATCAGCCTGTGGCAGGCGCTGTTGCGCTTCATGGTGTCGATCGCGTCCTGGCTGTGTGCCGGCCTGGGCTTCTTCTGGGTGCTGGTGGACAAGCAGAAACGCAGTTGGCACGACATCTACTCCAACAGCCAACTGGTGCGCATTCCCAAGCAGAAGAAGTAAGCCCGCCGCCTACAAAAACGCCCCGACAGATCGGGGCGTTTTTTTTAAGCGAGCAGAAGAACCGATCAGGCGTTGCCCGCCAGTTTCATCCGCGCGGCCTGGGTGAAATCCAGCATGCGCTTCAGAGGGCGGAGCGCATTGGGGATCAGCGCCGGGTCGACGCTGATCTCGTTGCTGCCATCCTTCAGGCACTGCAGGGTACGCTCCAGGGTATTCATGGCCATCCACGGGCAATGGGCACAACTGCGGCACGCCGCACCATTGCCGGCCGTCGGCGCCTCGATGAACACCTTGTCCGGGCACAGCTGCTGCATCTTGTAGAAGATGCCGCGGTCGGTGGCGACGATGAAGGTCTTGTTCGGCAGGCGCTGCGCGGCAGCAATCAGCTGACTGGTGGAGCCCACCGCATCGGCCAGTTCGATCACCGAGCTGGGGGACTCCGGGTGCACCAGAATGGCCGCATCCGGATACAGCACCTTCATGTCTTCCAGCTGCTTGGACTTGAACTCCTCGTGAACGATGCAGGCACCGTCCCAGAGCAGCATGTCGGCACCGGTCTGGCGCTGGATGTAGGTGCCCAGGTGCTTGTCGGGGCCCCAGATGATCTTCTCGCCGTTATCCATCAGGCTTTCGACGATTTCCAGGGCGCAACTGGACGTCACCACCCAGTCGGCACGGGCTTTGACCGCCGCCGACGTGTTGGCATAGACCACCACGGTGCGCTCGGGATGCTGATCGCAGAAGGCCGAGAACTCCTCCACCGGGCAGCCAAGGTCAAGGGAGCAGGTGGCTTCCAGGGTCGGCATCAACACCCGTTTTTCAGGGTTGAGAATCTTCGCCGTCTCACCCATGAAGCGGACCCCGGCAACCAGCACGGTCTTGGCCGGATGGGCATTGCCGAAGCGGGCCATTTCCAGGGAGTCGGACACGCAGCCACCGGTTTCTTCGGCCAGGGCCTGAATCACCGGATCACAGTAGAAGTGTGCAACCAGCACCGCATCCTGAGCCTTGAGCTCGGCAGCGATGGCGGCACGCAGATGGGCCTCTTGCGCAGCGCTCAAGGGTTTGGGCTGCTTGGCGTCGAGGTGGGCTTGAACCAGAAGGCGTTCAGAAATTTGCGTCATGTTCGCAAGACCTGCAGGCGCTTGAGGCGCGAAAGTCGAGTATACCACCGGCTCCGGACCGCTTAAGGCCCCGCCGGGAGAGTGAGTTCATCAGGTACGGACAACATTGGAGCCGCGCAAGGCTACAGAATATCCAGGGTATTCAAAAGCCTATTCTGCCCAACAGCCGCGCCCTACCCTGCCGGCGGCACCTGCACCCGGGCAAAAGCCACCGTCACACACAACCCGCGTTTGGCCCGTTGGTCGGAGTAATCCAGCCAGACCCGGCCGGCATGCCGATCGGCAATGGCCTTGACGATGGCGAGCCCCAACCCGGAGCCCACTTCATCGCTGCCCAGCCCGCGATGGAAAGGGTCGAACACGCGCTCGCGCTCAGCCACGGCAATACCCGGCCCCGAGTCGCTGAACTGCAGCAGGATCTCGTCCTGCACCTGGGCCACTGACAGGTCTACCCGCCCACCTTGCGGGGTATAGCGGATGGCGTTGTCCACCAGGTTCTTCACCAGGGTCAGCAGGTCCTCCTGGCTGATCAGCACCTGCCTGTCCGGCCCACCTTCCAGGCCGATGTCGATCGCCTTGTCCTCCGCCAGGGGCAGCAGGTCCTCCAGCACCCGGCGGTACACCCCGTGCACCGAGACCGTCTCAACCCGGCCATTGATGGCCGATTGTGCAGACGCCAGCCCGAGCAATTGATCGATCAGCTTCCTGCCGCGCTCGATCCCCCGGCGCAACAGTTGCAGGCGCTCCCGAGCCAGGCTGGGCATCTCCACCGATGCCAGGCGCTCGGCCTGCAGGGACAAGGCCGTCAGCGGCGAGCGCAATTCATGGGCGGCATCCGCCACGAAACGCCGCTGCGTCGTCATGGACTGAGTCACCCGTAGCAACAGGCGATTGATGGCCCGCACGAAAGGCCGCACCTCGGTCGGCAGATGGCGCTCGTCGATCGGGTGCAATTCCTGCTCGTCACGCAGATCGATCTCGGCCGCCAACTGCTCGATGGGACGAAACAGTTTGCGCACCAGATCGGCAATCACCAGCAACAGCACGGGAAACAGGATCAGGAAGGGCAACAGTCCACGCCAGGCGCTTTCCCGCGCATCCCTGTCACGAGCGCCGGTTTCCTGGGCCACGGCAATCCGCAGGCCGGCGCTGGTGGTCTTGACCAGCACCCGAAACGGCTCGCCGCCCACCGTCAGGGTCGACAGACCGTCCGCCAGGGTGGTGGGCAGCGGCAGGGGGATTTCGGCATCACTGTCCGCCGCCGCCCTGGCGCCATCGGCCAGGTATTGAACGACCACCCTGGATTCCTCGTTATCGTCGGCGACGACCTGCCCCGGCGGCGGGTAGGCCAGGGTCATGTGCTGGCGCTCGAACAGCGCGGCCACCTGGCGCAGGGTGTTGTCCTGCATCTCCAGGGCCTCGTCGAAGGCCGAGACATAAGCAAAGACTCCGGCCAGCAGCGCAACGATCAGCACCGCCACTGACAGGGCAATGGACAGCCTGAGCTGGACCGATTCGCTCAGACGTCTTTTGAAACCATCCATCCCATCCCCCTGACGTTCTTGATCACCTGGCTTCCCAACTTGCGGCGCAAGGCATGGATCAGGAACTCCACCGCATTGCTTTCCACCTCCTCGCCCCAGCCGTAGATGCGGTCTTCCAGCTCACTACGGGAAAGAATCGCCCCCGGGCGGATCAACAGCGCCTGCAACAAGGCGAATTCGCGGTTCGACAGCTGCACCGCAGGCTGCTCGAACGAGCTTGCCTGTTTCGATACCGGGTCCAGCGAAACCACACCATTGCCCAGCAGCGGTGCCGCGCTACCACCTTTGCGACGCATGACCGCACGCATTCGCGCCAGCAGCTCGGCCATGGCGAAGGGCTTGAGCAGGTAGTCGTCCGCGCCGCCGTCCAGGCCTCGCAGCCGGTCATCGAGGCTGTCACGAGCGGTAATGATCAACAGCGGCACCGGGTTGTTACGGCGGCGAATACTGTCGAGCACCTGTAACCCGTCCTTGCCGGGCAGGCCGAGGTCTAGCAGCACCTGGTCGTAATGCTGGCTGTCCAGGGCAGCCAGGGCGGTCACCCCATCGCTGACCCAGTCGGCGGCGTAGCCTGCATCCTTGAGGGCGCCCTGTATCGCCTCGGCGATCATCCCGTCGTCCTCCACCAGCAAGATCCGCATAGGGCCTCCGTAGTGAAACAGGCCCGGCCTGCGCTTGAGGAAGGCCGGGCTCGGGTCGAGTCCCCCCAAGGGTAATCACTCGCCTGCCGGTCTGCTGGAAAAGATGAGGGTCAGGCCTTGCCTTGCAAGCGACTGAACGTTGCCAGCAGATCGTCCATCGCCGACTTGCACTCGGCCTGTTGCGGGGTGCCGGCGCGCAGGGCGTCCAGTGCGCGGTCGATGCCCTTGTCCAACACATGCCAGTCACCGGCGGCACGGGGCTTCAAGCCGGCTTCGGCGGAGTCCCAGGCAACTTCCAGATCCTTGATCCGGCGCTTCGCCCCCGCCAGGTCCTGCTTGTCCACCAAGCCGGCCACATCACGGGCAATGGCCTGGAACTCGGCCAGGTCGCCCAGCCTGGAGGCCGTGGCCGCGGTAGCCTGGGCTGAAGCGGCAGTGCCGGGCTTGGGCGCATCGGCAGGCTTGGAACACCCCGCGGCCAGTCCCAGCAGGGCAATCATGGAAAGAGTCGTGGTGTAGCGAATGGCAGAGCGGATAAAGGCCATGATGAGTCCTTGAGTGAGGGTCGGATAATCAGTGGGAAAGGCGCTGACGGTTGTTGACGTTGAGCTGCGCGACGGTCACCAGCAAAAGAATCACGCAGAGGAAGATTACGCTGGTCCAGGTGGCGCCCAGGCCCAGGCCACCGTAGGTCTTGGCTTGTGTCAGCAGGTCGCCGAGGGCGGCGCCAAACGGTCGGGTGAGGATGTAGGCGATCCAGAAGGTCAGCACCGCATTGCCCCCCAGGCGCCAGGCCACCAGGGTCACGGCAATCAGTGCGGCAAAGATCAGCGCTCCCAGGGTAAAGCCGAGCCCCAGCGCCTCGGTGGCCAGGTCCCCGGCAGCAGTTCCCAGGGCGAAGGTGCAGAGCACGGTGGCCCAGTAGAACAGCTCGCGTCGCGGGGTAACGATCTGGCGGATCGACAGATTGCGCTCAACGGCGTACCAGACAGCGAAATTGACCGCCAGCAAACCTGCAAACACTGCGGTGCTGAGGTACAGGCTGATGCCCAGCTGATCGGTGAGCACATCGGTGATCTGGGTCCCGACAATGCTCACCAGGACCACGCTCAGCCAGTAGATCCACGGTGTGTAGGCCCGGCTGCGGAACTGCGCGAACAGCGCCAGCCCCAGCAACAGGGCCATGCCGATGCTGGTCACGCCCTGCCCCAGGCCGGCGTCGACGGCCAGGTAGTCGGCGCAGGTTTCGCCCACGGTGGTGGACATGATCTTGATGATCCAGAAGGACAGCGTCACCTCCGGAACCTTGTTCAGCCAATCGGTCTTGCTCAGCGGCTTCATCGGGTGCCTCTCCATAACGGCGCGTGTATTGGCGCGAGGCAGAGGCTACGAGGGAAAACTTAGCTGGAACTGAGGGCACCCCGAACGGGCCGGCTTCGATCACCAAGCAATGCGCTGCAAGGCCCCAGGGGCCAGCAGCCAGGTGAGCACATCGGGGCTATTGATCACCGAGCCATGGTGGCGCTGCTCGTCCCGCCAGTAGCGATTGTCCTGGGCCGGATCGAGCCCCAGGCCCGGGACCAGCCCCTCGGCACTGCGCCCGGCGGACAACAGCACATCCACCGCGCGCCCCTTCAGCGGCACCGCCTGCCATTGGGACAGCAGCAGGATATTGCCGTGCACGCACTCGCGATTGACCAACTGCGCGTCCACCAGGTCATCGACGTAGGCATACTGCGGATCGGCCGCCAAACGCCGGGCAATGGCGTCAGGGGCCAACCCTCGAAGCTCGGCCAGCAGCGGCGGGTCCACCAACAGCAGCGGCCTGGCGGGTGCCGGGCTGCGGGCTACGCAACAGGCCGCCACATAAGCGCCGAAGGAGTAACCGAGCACTGCGTCCAGGGTCGTCAGCTCATGCTCTTGGGCAATCTGCCGGGCCAGGTCTTCGACACTGGAATAGGGCCAGTAGTCGCTGTAGTTGACCTGCACCAGCGACACCCGCCCCTTGAGTGCCCGGCCCAGGGCGGAAAAACAGATTGGATGGCCGACGAAGTCGGGAAAGCAGATCAGTTTCATTGACGTTGCCCCGCCGCGACAAAGGATTCGAGAAATGCCCTGGCCTGCGGCTCGGGCAGATAGCTGTTGAGCAGCACTTCGCAGCCCAGCGCCGACTTGACCACCGTCAGGTCGAGCAGGGTCTTGGGCCACTCGCTAACCGGGTTGGCAATCCGCGTTTGCAACCACCGGGCGTCACTGGCCGGCAGCTCGACGAAATTGCACAGGAACGCCGGAGCAAAGCCGTACAGGCCCAGGGCCGCGAGTATTTCCTCGTAGCCCAAGGCCGCCCGGGCCAGCTTGGCATTCAGGTAATCCATGCAGGCCTGTGGCTCGCAGCCTTCGGCGAAGCGCCCGGGAGCCAGGGGCACGGGCACCGTGTAACTGGAGAATCCGCTGATCACCGAACGCTCAGCCCAGGCGAACAATAGATTGACGATCGGCGCCTCTATCCCCAAGCCTTCGGCACAGCCCTGGCGAAACGCCTGCAACAGGTGGAACAGACGCTGCGGCGAGGCCAGCTTCATCGGGTCCATGGCCAGTGCCGCCCGCAACTGCAGCGCCTGGGCAGTGGCCGCCGGCGCCGGGACATCGGCCAGCGGCGCGTACTCCTCGGCCTCTTGCTCCCAGGCCTCGGTGCCGGCATCTGCCAGACGCTCATATTCCTCGGCCTGCATCAGGTTATTGCCGACAAAGGAAAAATCCGCCACCGGCGGCGACTGCACACCCAGCGCCAACTGTTCCACGCTGCGCAGCAGGCTCAACTGGCCGACATGGTTGCCAAGAATGTGGTGCAGCCACAGCCCCAGGTGCAAGGTGCCGTCGATGCGCACCTTGAACAGGCTGCACAGGTCCTGCTCGAACAGTGACAGCGGCCGCTCAAGGAAATGCTCCACGCAGGCCTGCTGGCTGGGAAACTCCGCCACAGGCTCCAGCCACAGGCGCGCCGGCGGCTCGGGGGCCAGATCAAGACAGTACTCGCCCTCGACCCGCGCCACC
>NZ_VYKE01000114.1:0-19438 GCF_032424515.1 Pseudomonas sp. JV245A | reverse complement strand
GGCCCAGAGCAGCAGCGCCGCCATCGCCGGTAGCAGCCAGACGCCAAGCCCCGCCTGCCAGTTGGCGAAGTGGCTGGCCAGCTGCGGGCTGAGCAGGGCGGCAATGCCGCCACCGCCCATCAGCGAGGCCGAGTAGACGCCCATGGCCAGGGCCACCCGGTGCTGGAACTGGCGCTTGATCAACGCCGGTACCAGAGCCTGGATCAAGGCCACCCCGGCGCCGCCGAGCAGGGCGGTGGCGAGCAAGGCCGCGGCCTGGCCGAAGAACAGCCGCACCAGGCAGGCCAGCAGCACCAGCAGCAAGCCCAGGGAAACGCCCCGACGCTCGCCCAGGCGGGCTTCGATGCGTACACCGAGCAAGGCCACCAGGCCCATGCAGATCACCGGCAGGCTGGTGAGCCAGGCGCTGCTCTGGAAGCTCATGCCGGTGGCGCCGCGGATCTCGTTGAGCAGCGGGCTGACCGAGCTGAGGATGGGCCGCAGGTTCAGCCCCAGGCACACCAGCAGGGCCCAGCCGGCCCAGCGCTGGAAGGTGGATTCAGTTCGCTGCATGACGCTCCTGCCAATCCTGGTAGAGGGCGCTCATCGCTGCCTGGGGCAGGTGCAGCACCGGCAGGCGCTGGGCTTCCAGGGGCTTGCTCAGTTGCTGGTAGATGGCCGCGGTGGACAGGCCGAACGGCTCAGCTTGCTCATTGCTGGCAGCGAATACCGCGCGGGACACGCCGCACAGGTACATGGCGGCCAGGCACATGGGGCAGGGCTGGCCGCTGGCGTAGATCACGCAACCATCCAGGCGCGGGCCCAATTGCCTGCTGGCGGCGCGGATGGCCAGCATCTCGGCGTGGGCGGTGGGGTCCTGGCTGAGGTGGATTTCATTCACCGCCTCGGCCAGTACCCGGCCGTTGCGCACCAGCAATGCGCCGAACGGGCGGCCGCCCTGTTCGACATTGCGCCGGGCCAGTGCCACGGCCTGTTGCAGGTAGTGTTGATCGTCGTGCATGCAAGGTTCCTTCAAAAGAGGGGCCGGCTCAGGCAGCGCCGGCATCGCGCAGCAGCTTGGCGATGGCGCCCTGGCCACGGCGCTCGGCCTGTTGCAACGGGCTGAGGCCGGCACGGTCCGGCAGGTTCAGGTCGGCGCCGGCGGCAATCAGTTGGGCGACGATCTGTTGGTGCGCCGGGCCGCCGTCGGACAGCACTATGGCTTCCATCAGGCAGGTCCAGCCCAGGTGGTTGACGTGGTCCAGCTCGACGCCGGCCTCGATCAGCAGGCGCACGGTTTCCACGTGGCCGCGTTCGCAGGCCGGGATCAGCGCGGTGCCGCCGTAGCGGTTGGTGCTCTTGAGGTCGGCGCCGTGGGCCAGGGTCAGCTTGAGGATTTCGTTGTGACCGCTGGCGCCGGCCAGCAGGTAGGGGCTGTCCTGGATCAGGTTCTTGCGGTTGACGTCGGCCCCGGCCTCGATCAGCGCCCGGGCGATGTCGATGCGGTTGTCCCGGGTGGCCACCAGCAGCGGGCTGCTGCCGTCCAGGCCACGGCCATCGAGCGCCGCGCCTTGCTCAAGCAACTGTTGCACCTGTTGCAGTTGCCCCTTGCGTACCGCTTCCAGCAACGCGCCATCGCTGGCCATGACCACCCCCGCAGTGAACAGGCCGGCGGCGATCAGGCCGCGTTTGAGAAAACGCTTGAGTTGCATGAGAACCTCCCGTTCCGGCTGATGAAAGGGAAGTATGGTGACGGCCCTGGGTATTCTGAAATTAAATATAATCATGCCAACCAGTGGCAGTCAGGATGGTAGGTCAACATGTTGGATCCGGTGTTGTTACGCAGTTTTGTCGCGGTCGCCGACAGCCAGAACTTCACCCGCGCCGCCGAGCGCCTGCACCTCACCCAGTCCACTGTGAGCCAGCAGGTGCGGCGCCTGGAAGAGAGCCTGGGCTGCCAGTTGCTGGACCGTGACCAGCGCCGGGTGGTGGCCACGGTGGAGGGCGAGCGGCTGCTGGCCTACGCCCGGCGCATCCTGGCGCTGCATGAAGAGGCCAGCGATATGCTGGTCAACCAGCGCGGCGAAGAAGTCCTGCGCCTCGGGGTACCGGAAGATTTCGCCGCCGAGCGCCTGATGCCCATGCTCTCGCGCTTTGGCCTGGACTACCCGGCAGTGCGCCTGGAGGTCAGCAGCGGCCTGGGCCCGGAGCTGTTGCGCCAGTACCGGCGGGGTGAGTTCGACCTGCTGCTGGTCAAGCAGATGGGCCACAGCGATGACTGCGTGGACTCCTGGCCCGAGCCGCTGTGCTGGGTCGATAGCGTTCGCCAGCCCGCCTTTGGCCGCGATCCGCTGCCTTTGGTGGCGTTCCCGGTGGGCGGCCTGTACCGCCAGGAAATGCTCCATCACCTGGAGGTCGGAGGCTGGCCGTGGCGCATCGCCTATTCCAGCGCCAGCCTGGCCAGCGTCTGTTCGGCGGTGGCGGCGGGCCTGGGCATCAGCCTGTTGCCGGTACGGGTGCTGGGCAAGGGGCATCGCGTGCTCGACGCCGACAGCGGTTTGCCGGACATCCAGGGCGTGCGCCTGGCGTTGTACGCCGGCAGTGGCTTGAGCCGGGCCGGCAAGGAGCTACAGGAACAGTTGCGGGCAGTGGCAAGCGTCAAGCCGCAAGTGGCCAGGCGATGACTGTCTGCTGGTTGGCCAGGTTCGTCTGCACCAGGGCTGTACAGGCCGATCATCCGGGGGGCGAGTTGCGGAACAGCTTCGTCTAGCCGTCGCGCGTTCGATAACAGGCGGCCGCCGGGATCTCGTCGCCTCATGCCGGTAGCACAGTGCCCCAGCGGCCCTGGAATGCCCCTTCACAAGATTGTTCAAGCAGCGCAAGGGCTGATCTTGAGGGGGCGCTGCTGCTTGGAGAGCTGTTCCATCCCCCGCCAAGCGTCTTGTTTCGATGCTTTGCGGGAATATTTTCGATGCCCGCAAGGCATGGTGTTTTTCCCTCCTGGCTGCAGCCCTTGAACCACGGGGCCTGGGGCTTTTTCGCGAAATCATGTATTCGATTTCGATCTATCTATAACTTGAAAGATTACTTTAAGAGATAAGCACGGGGCACTGATCATTGACCCCGCGGCACCGTTGCGTGGGGGCAGTTCAAACGCCGGTGCCGGGTTTTTCAAAAGATCGTAGGGAGTGAATCCATGGGCAATGTCCAGACCGCCGCCAGTGCACACGAGGTGCTGTGGCGCCAGGCACCGAGCGGCGAGTTGGTCGACCTCGGCCGGCCTCACCGCTTGCCGCTGGGCCAATTGCGCCTGCAACGCACGCCCAAGGGGATATTGCGTCGCCGTGAGGCCATCATCCTCGGCGCCGCGGCCCTGGTACTGCACGCGGCAGTGATCTACTGGCTGAGCCAGAAGCCTACCCCGGTGCTGCCGATCGTACCGCCGGAAATCCCGCCCATGACCATCGAGTTCTCGCGCCCGGCGCCGCCGGTGGTCGAGCCCCCACCGCCACAGCCGGTACAGCCGGTGGTGGAGCCGCCACCGCCAGTGGAGGACGAGCTGGCCGTGAAGCCGCCACCGCCCAAGCCGGTGCCCAAACCCAAACCCAAGCCGGTGCCCAAGCCCGAGCCGAAACCTGCGCCCAAACCGGTGCAGCAGACTCCGGCGCCGCCACAGCCCGCGGCCCCGGTAGCCGCTCCGGCTCCGCCCGCGCCACCGGCCCCGGCGCCCGTGACCCCGGCTTCGGCGAATGCCGCGTACTTGAAGAACCCGGCGCCGGAATATCCGTCGCTGGCCCAGCGTCGCGGTTGGGAAGGCACGGTGCTGCTGCGGGTGCATGTACTGGCCAGCGGCAAGCCAGGCGAGATCCAGATCCAGAAGAGCAGTGGTCGCCAGCAACTCGATGACGCCGCCCTGGCCGCGGTCAAGCGCTGGAGTTTCGTCCCTGCCAAGCAGGGCGACGTGGCCCAGGACGGCTGGGTCAGCGTACCCATAGATTTCAAGATTCATTGAGCCGCAAGGCCGATCAACCAACACGCGCTAAACGCTTACACAGAGGGAACACATCATGACGTTACTGGCATCTCCACTGGAATCCATCGAAAGCGCGGTGATCTGGCTGTTGGTGGTCTTCTCCGTCGCCACTTGGGGCCTGGCCCTGGTCAAGGGCGTGCAGTTCGCCCGCCTCAAGTCCCAGGATCGCAAGTTCCACAATCAGTTCTGGGCAGCGTCCAGCCTCGACTCCGCTGCCTCGTTGAGTGAAACCCAGCCTGGCGCGGCGGCCCGGGTGGCCCAGGCCGGCTATGCGGCGATCCAGGTTGGCGAAGCGCCCCACGCGGCGGACCTGAGCCAGGCAATCAACCACCAGGACCGTCTCGAACGTGCCCTGCGCCAGCAGATCGTGCGTGAGCGTCGTTCCCTGGAAACCGGCCTGGCGGTGGTTGCCAGTATCGGCAGCACCTCGCCCTTCATCGGCCTGTTCGGCACCGTGTGGGGGATCATGGAAGCCTTGAAAGGCATCAGCGCTGCTGGTTCGGCGAGCCTGGAAACCGTGGCCGGTCCCATTGGCGCAGCCCTGGTGGCGACGGGGGTGGGGATCGCCGTCGCAGTGCCGGCGGTGCTGGTCTACAACTACTTCCTGCGGCGCCTGAAGCTCACGGCCGCGGACCTGGACGACTTCGCCCACGACTTCTACAGCCTGGCGCAGAAGAACTCCTTCCGCGTGCTGATCCACCCGAGCGTGCACAAGGCCGCGGCCCAGGGCAGCCCGCAAAAAGTGAAGGAGGCGTCCTGACATGGCCTTTTCCACCCAAGACAGCGATGAAGTGCTGAGTGAGATCAACGTCACACCGCTGGTGGACGTGATGCTGGTGCTGCTGGTGGTGTTCATCGTCACCGCGCCGCTGCTGACCAACGCCATTCCGATCAACCTGCCCAAGACCGAGGCCGTGGCCCCGGTGGAGCAGAAAGACCCGCTGGTGGTGAGCATCGACGGTGCCGGCAAACTCTTTATCAACAAGGACGAGATCCAGCCGGACCTGCTGGAAACCAACTTGCAAGCGGCCAAGGCCAAGGACCCGCAAGTGCGGGTCCAGCTGCAGGCCGACGATGGCGTCAACTACGGCGAAGTGGCCCGGGCCATGGCGTCCATCGAGCGTGCGGGCATCACCAAACTGTCGGTGATTACCGCGCGCTGAGACCGAGCAACAACGCCACGACTTTTCAGGCCGTCTCCTTGGCAGGGTGCGGCCTTTTTTTTGCCTGGCGAAAAGCCCCCGCAAGGCCCCCACCGAAATCGCGCCAGCCGTAGGCGCTGGCTTGCCAGCGAAGGCATCCTTGAGCGCGGTGCAAGGCTTGCGGGCCTCTTCGCCGGCAAGCCGGCTCCTACAAGAACACCGCCGTAATCGCGCCAGATGTAGGAGCTGGCTTGCCAGCGAAGGCGTCCTTGAGTGCGACGCAAGGCTTGCGGGCCCCTTCGCCGGTAAGCCGGCTCCTACGGAGGCCGGGGGGAAGTTTTATATTCGTTTAAGGCATTAATAAATAGCTTCTTATTCCTTAACGAATATAAATCCCCTCCCTATACTCGTCCGGGAACAGACACGCAGCAGGAGAGTTCCCCATGCGCAACGAATCCATTCGCTACTTGATTGTGCCGGGCTGGCAAGGATCGCCAGAAGATCATTGGCAAACCCACTGGCAGAACAGCCTGCCCAACAGCGCGCGGGTGGAGCAGGCCGACTGGCTGACGCCGCGCCGCGAAGATTGGGTGGCGGCCCTGGCCGAGGCCATTGCCGCCGACGACACTCCGGTGATTCTGATTGCCCACAGCCTGGGTTGCATTACCGTGGCTCATTGGGCCGCGCGCGCGCCCGTAGCGGCCCTGCGCCAGGTGCGCGGTGCGTTGCTGGTGGCCCCGGCGGACGTCGAGCGCCCGGCCTGTGCCCCGGCGCTGCGCAATTTCGCGCCGATCCCCCGGCACCTGCTGCCGTTCCCCAGCCAAGTGGTCAGCTCGGATAACGACAGTGCCGTGAGCGCGCCGCGGGCCCTGGAGCTGGCCCGTGACTGGGGCGCCGAAGCCGGGATCCTGGCCGGCGCCGGCCATATCAACGTCAAGTCCGGCCACCATCGCTGGGAGCAGGGTTTCGCCTATCTGTACCGCTTGCAGAACCGCATGGAACAACACGCCCTGCGTCGTGCCTGATCGTCCTTTTTTCGTTTAAACGCCCCGTCCCCCGGCGGTCTGGGGCGGGAGCCTGCCATGAGTGCCCATACCCCATTCGGTCAGCCGTTGCTGACCTTCCCCGATGCCGAGAAAAGCCCCCTGAGCATCCGCGCCAAGGCGCTGGTGTTCGTCGACCCGCGCTCGCGGCAGTTGCGCGAAGAGCTGGAGCAACTGGCGCCGCGTTCGGTTTCGGTACTGATCCGTGGCGAAACCGGCACCGGCAAGGAGCTGCTGGCCCGGCACATCCACCGTGCCAGCGATCGCAGTGGCCTGTTCGTCTCGGTGAACTGCGGCGCCATCAGCCCGACCTACGCCGACGCCGAACTGTTCGGTTATGCCGCCGGCAGTTTCAGCGGTTCGGCCAGCAGCCGCGCCGGCTGGTTCGGCTCGGCCAACGGCGGGACCCTGTACCTGGATGAAATCGGCGACCTGCCGCTGCCGATCCAGACCAAGCTGCTGGCCGCCCTGGAGAACCACGAAGTGACCCGGGTCGGCGCCCAGCAACCGAGCCCGGTGGACGTGCGCCTGGTGGCGGCCACCAGCATCGACCTGGCCCAGGCGGTGGCGGCGGGCAAGTTTCACGAGCGCCTGTATCGCTACCTCAGCGAAGGCCAGCTGGAACTGCCGGCGCTGCGGGAACGGGTGGGAGACATCGAGTCCCTGGCCGAATACTTCCTCGGCATCTACAGCCAGCGCCTGGACCTGCCGGTGCCGCTGATCAGCGAAGCCGCGCAGCAGGCCCTGAATCGCCACAGCTGGCCGGGCAACACCCGGGAGCTGGAGAACGTCATCCACTTTGCGCTGCTGGTCAGCAGCGGCGAGGAGATACTGCCCGAGCACCTCAACCTGCCGCCGACGCCCTCGCCGCTGGAGCAGATCCAGCAGTTGTTGCAGCAGATCGCCGAGATCGGATCCGCTGTCGAGCGCCAGGCGCTGCACCAGTTGCTGCAACGCACCGCCCTGACCTGAAACCCCGGCCACCGTAGGAGCTGGCTTGCCAGCGAAGGCGTTCGTTAGGGTGATGCAAGGCCTCAGGGCCTCTTCGCCGGCAAGCCGGCTCCTACACAAGACGATTTCAAATCCGACCCGTAGGAGCTGGCTTGCCAGCGAAGGCGTGCACAAGGGCGATGCAAGGCCTGAGGGCCTCTTCGCCGGCAAGCCGGCTACTACCAAGGCTGGCCTGGCAGGTGGGAAATCGCAGGCTAGAGCGCCGGGAGGCTGTATGAACAAAATGGAATATGAACGTGAATAAAAGATATTGTTCGGGAATAAAAAATCTCGGTATTGTCCGCCTCACGCCAGCAGTGGCACTTCACTGGCACCTCAATCAGTTCCCTATTTGAAGCCGTCGTCGACCTCGACACCTAAGGACCTTGCATGAAAAAAGTTCTGTTGTTCACCGCACTGGCGGCAGCCCTGAGCGCAGGTATCGCCCAGGCTGGCGAGAAGCTGGTGGTCGCTGCGACCCCGGTGCCCCACGCCGAGATCCTCGAGCTGATCAAGCCGACCCTGGCCAAGGAAGGCGTGGACCTGGAAATCAAGGTCTTCACCGACTACGTGCAGCCCAACGTGCAGGTCGACCAGAAGCGCCTGGACGCCAACTACTTCCAGACCCTGCCCTACCTGAAAAGCTTCAACGAAGGCAAAGGCACCCACCTGGAAACCGTGATCGGCGTGCACGTCGAACCTTTCGGCGGTTACTCGAAGAAGGTCAAGACCCTGGCCGAGCTGAAAGATGGCGCAACCATCGCCATCCCCAACGAAGGCAGCAACAGCGGCCGCGCCCTGATCCTGCTGCAGAAGGCCGGCCTGATCGAGCTCAAGGACCCGAAGAACGCCGTGGCCACGCCCAAGGACATCGCCAAGAACCCGCACAACTTCAAGTTCAAGGAACTTGAGTCGGCCATGCTGCCGCGGGTCCTGGACCAGGTTGACCTGGACATGATCAACACCAACTATGCCCTGGAAGCCGGCCTGAACCCGGCGAAGGATGCGCTGATCATCGAAGGTTCCGATTCGCCTTACGTGAACTACCTGGTGGCTCGCCCGGACAACAAGGACAGCCCGGCCATCCAGAAGTTGGCCAAGGCCCTGACCAGCCCGGAAGTCAAAGCCTTCATCGAGAAAAAATACAGCGGCGCAGTACTGCCGGCGTTCTGATGAACTAGGCTACTGACGCGACAAACCCCTTCAAGGTTTAAACGCCGACGGCTAGCGCAGCGTCGGCGTTTTTTATTGCGCCCGAAAAACCGTAGGAGCCGGCGCCTATACAGCGGTGTTTTTGGCAGTGGGCTGGGTGGCCCGGCGCAGGGCCGCCAGCCATTTCATCAGTTCATGGGGGTCCAGGGGTTGCGGGGTCTTTGCATCGGCCATGGTGGTCGTCCTTGAGAGGTGCAGCGTCCAGTGGGGGGATGGGCGCGAAAGCTCCGTTCGACCCGGTAGAAAAGGTAGTAGCCCTGCGCCAGCCCGGCAAATCCGCGGGTTAGGTTTTTGGGTGATATCAATATGCCTTAACGGTATTTAAATTCTGCTTTTTATAGCTATAAAGTCGCGGCAGCCGGGCGGTTACCCATCGCCCCATGGACTGCACCACCGCCGCTGTACCCCAGCGGCGTCCAGGACTTTCAATGACCCTCGACTACGCCTTTATCCTCAGCACCCTGCCGGCCTTTCTCAAAGCCGTTGGGGTAACCCTGCAGGTCGGCCTGATCGCCATCGGCACTTCCCTGCTGGTGGCCCTGATCAACGCCACGCTCCTGGTATTTCGCACCCCTTACCTGCACCGGCTGATCGGCCTGTACGTGGAACTGGCGCGCAACACACCGCTGCTGATCCAGCTGTTCTTCGTCTACTTCGCCTTGCCGGCCCTGGGGATCAAGGTCTCCGGCTTCACCGCGGCGATCATCACCATGACTTTTCTTGGCGGCGCCTACCTCACCGAGGTGCTGCGGGCCGGCGTGGAAGCCGTGCCCCAGGCGCAGTTGGAATCGGGGCGTTCCATCGGCCTGTCGCAGTGGCAGTTGCTGCGCTACGTGATCCTGCCCCAGGCCGGGATCCTCAGCCTGCCATCGCTGTTCGCCAATTTCATTTTCCTGCTCAAGGAAACCACCGTGGTCTCGGCGGTGGCGGTGCCGGAAATTCTCTACACCACCAAGAGCTACATCGCCCTGTACTACAAGACCTACGAAATGCTCGCGGTGCTGACGCTGATCTGCGTGCTGTTGTTCCTGCCCCTGTCGCTGTTGCTCAGCCGTCTGGAAAGGAGGTTGCAGCATGGCCAGTTCGGGTCTTGAGCTGTTGCTGGTGTCCCTGCAGCAACTGGCCAGGGGCGCTGCGCAGACCTTGTCGATTTCCTTGCTGAGCATTGCCTTCAGCACCCTGGGCGGCGTGCTCTATGGCGTGCTGCGCAGCCTGCAGCGCAAGGTGCTGGACGTGCCGCTGCGGATCTACCTGGAGCTGTTCCGGGCGATTCCGGTGCTGGTCTGGCTGTACCTGCTGTTCTTCGGTTTTCCGATCTTCTTCGGCATTAGCATTCCCAGCTTCACCTGCGCGGTGCTGGTGCTGTCGCTGTGGGGCGCCAGCGAGGTCGGCGAGGTGGTGCGCGGGGCGCTGCAGTCCCTGCCTCGAGGCCAGCGTGAGGCAGGGCTGTCCATCGGCCTTTCCGGTACCCAGTTGTACGGCTACGTGTTGCTGCCCCAGGCGCTGAAACGCATGACGCCACCGACCATCAACGTCTACACGCGGATCATCAAGACCAGCTCCCTGGCGGTGCTGATCGGCGTGGTGGACGTGATCAAGGTCGGCCAGCAGATCATCGAGCGCACCTACGAGTCGGTGCTGATCTACGGCGTGCTGTTTCTGTTTTTCTTCTTTATCTGCTACCCGTTGTCGGCCGCCTCCCGCGTGCTGGAACGGCGCTGGACGCAAGCATGAGCGCATTGATCGAGTTCCAGGGTTTCAACAAGTTCTTCGGCCCGCAGCAGGTGCTCAAGGAGGTCGACCTCTGCGTGGCGGCGGGTGAGGTGATCGTCATCCTCGGCCCCAGCGGCTGCGGCAAGAGCACCCTGTTGCGCTGCCTCAACGGCCTGGAAACCGCCCACAGCGGCCACCTGCGTTTTGCCGGGCGCGAACTGCTGAGCCCCGCCACCGACTGGCGCCAGGTGCGCCAGCAGATCGGCATGGTGTTCCAGAGCTATCACCTGTTTCCCCACATGAACGTGCTGGACAACATCCTCCTGGGGCCGCTCAAGGTACAGAAGCGCGAGCCCCGGGAAGCCCGGGCCCAGGCCGAGGCGCTGCTGGAACGAGTGGGCCTGCTGGACAAGCGCGAGGCCTTTCCCCGGCAGCTTTCCGGCGGCCAGCAGCAACGCATCGCCATCGTCCGTTCGTTGTGCATGAACCCCCAGGTGATGCTGTTCGACGAGGTCACCGCGGCGCTGGACCCGGAGATGGTCAAGGAAGTGCTGCAAGTGATCCAGGGCCTGGCCCGCGACGGCATGACCCTGTTGATTGTCACCCATGAAATGGCCTTCGCCCGGGCCGTGGCCGACCGTGTCGTGTTCATGGACGGCGGGCGCATCGTGGAACAGAACACCCCCGAGGCTTTCTTCACGAACCCGCAGAGCGCACGCGCGCAGCAGTTCCTGGAGAAGTTCTCCTTCGTTGAAGCACTGCCCAAGAAAGCCCCTAAAAAGGAACTGGAGCTCTTATGAAAACTGCCAAGTCTTCGCTGTTGTTACTGCCGCTGTTCGGTCTGGCCCTGCTGGCCGGCTGCGATAAATCCAATGATGCACCCAAGCCTGCGGCCACCGCTGCCAGCGCCGCGCCGGCGGCCGGCTACCTGGACAAGATCAAGGCCCGGGACAAGCTGATCGTCGGTGTATTCACCGACAAGCCGCCGTTCGGTTTCGTCGATGAAACCGGGCGCTACGTGGGCTTCGATACCGACATCGGCCGGCAATTCGCCAAGGACCTGTTGGGGGACGAGAACAAGGTTGAATTCGTCGCCGTGGAACCGGCCAGCCGCATTCCCTTCTTGCAGAGCGACAAGGTCGACCTGATCCTGGCCAACATGACCGTGACCCCGGAGCGCAAGGAAGCGGTGGAGTTCACCAACCCCAACCTCAAGGTGGCGGTCCAGGCCCTGGTGCCTGAAGGCAGTGCAGTGAAGAGCCTGGATGACCTGGCGAGCCGCACCACCATCGTCACCACCGGCACCACCGCGGACATCTGGCTGACCCAGAACCACCCGGACTGGAAACTGCTCAAGTTCGAGAAGAACACCGAGTCCCTGCAAGCCCTGGCCAACGGTCGCGGTGACGCCTATGCCCAGGACAACCTGATTCTGTTCAGTTGGTCCAAGCAGAACCCGGGCTACCGCGTATTGCCTCAGACCCTGGGCGAACAGGCGCCGATTGCCCCGGCGGTGAAGAAAGGCAACATCGAACTGCGGGACTGGGTGAATGCCGAACTGGCCAAACTGGGCGAAGAGAAATACCTGCTCAAGCTGTATGACCAGTACGTGCGCAAAGAGCTGAGCGACGACACCAAGCCTGAGAGCGTGATTGTCGAAGGCGGCAAATGGCAGGGCTGAGCCCTTCTCCCTCCGCGTAGGAGCTGGCTTGCCAGCGAAGGCGCCCGCGAGGGCGGTGCAGGGCTTGAGGGCCTCTTCGCCAGCAAGCTGGCTCCTACGGGGGGCATGGCAGTCGGGGCCGGCGGGGAGGGGTCAATCGGGCCAGTTCCACGCCGGTTCGTCCAGCATGCGCTGGCCGACGATGCCGGTCTGGCCCAGTTGTTTCTCCAGCACGATGCAGTTGCATTCGGGGTCTTGCTGCAAGGCTGCGATCAGCCGCCGGGCGTGGGACACCACCCACACCTGGCACTGCTGCGAGGCGCGAATGATCAGGCGCGCCAGGGCCGGCAACAGGTCCGGGTGCAGGCTGGTCTCCGGTTCGTTGAGCACCATCAGGGTCGGTGGTCGTGGGGTCAGCAGGGCCGCTACCAGCAACAGGTAGCGCAAGGTGCCGTCGGACAGTTCCGCGGCCGACAACGGTCGCAACAGGCCTTCCTGATAGAACTGCACCCCGAACAGCCCCCCCGGAACGGCATCGATCTCCAGCCGCGACTCCGGGAAGGCATCGCTGATGGTTTCGTGCAATGCCTGCTGATCGCCCACTTCGATGATGGTCTGCAACGCGGCGGCCAGGTCCCGGCCATCATGGTGCAGCACCGGGGTGCGGGTGCCCAGTTGTGGTCGGCGCGCGGGTGCCTGGCTGTCGGTGCGCAAGTGGTCATAAAAACGCCAGCCACGGATCTGCTCGCGCAGATGCAGGACCTCGGGTGATGAACTCAGGTTGCCCACCCGGTCGAACAGGCTGTCGCCGCTGCTCGTGTGCTGCGCCAGCACCTCCCATTGGCGGCCCGCACGGGCTCGTATCATCGGGCCCTGGCGGTCCACCAGGGCACTGGCCGAGCGGTACAGGGGCCCGCCCCAGATGCTCTCGCGCTTGATCCACGGGTCGAGAGTGAAGCGCGAGGCAATCGGCGAGCTGTGCCCGGGCAACATGAAATGGCCGCTGGAATCCGGCAGCCCCAGGCTGATCGCGTACCCGAAGTCCTCACCGGCAAAGCCCAGTTGCAGGCGTCTGGCGGCCTTGCGCGGCCCGCCCTGGATCGGCACCTCGCCCTGGCTCATGCGTCGGCTGATCTGTTCCGGCCCGGCCCAATACGTCGATTCCAGCCCGCCTTCCTTGGCCAGGGCGTTGACCACGCCGCCCTGGGCGGTCTCCGCCAGCAGGCGCAGGGCGCGATACAGGTTGGACTTGCCGCTGCCGTTGGCGCCGGTGACCAGGTTCAGCCGACCCAGGGGAATCACCAGTTTGTTGATGGAGCGGTAGTTGGCCACCGCCAGGGTCTTGAGCATGCCGGGTCTCCTGTTGCGTGGTGCGCAGTGTGCCTGATTTGTGGAGCCGCAGCTTGCTTGCGGCGGCCCTCGAAACCGACGTTGTGCTTGCCAGGATAGAGCGCGTCGAGGGCCGTTGCGGCTGCTGCGCCCCGGGGCGCCGGCCGGCCAGCGGGAGCAGGCTCCGCGCCACCGAAACCCTCTCTGATGAGACTGGCGTGCAGCGGTTGAACCCTGTTCTAAGCTCACAGTCGTAACGTCACTGGCGAGACAGCATCACGCAAAAGGAGCCTGCATGGCTGCGTTCAATTCGAAGTGGATAGTGGGATTGACCCTGTTGCTGCTGCTTGGCGGCTGCGGGGCGGAAAAGCCCGGGGAAAAGGAGCGCCCGCGGGTGCGCATCCTGGAGGTGCAGAGCAGTGACTTCGCCCCTTCGGTGACCCTGACCGGTGACGTCCAGGCCCGGGTGCAGACCGAACTGTCGTTCCGCGTCGGCGGCAAGATCATCCAGCGCATGGTCGATGTCGGCGATCGGGTTACCGCGCAACAGGTGCTGGCCAAGCTCGATCCCAAGGACCTGCAGACCAATGTCGATTCTGCCGCGGCCTCGGTGTTCGCCGAGCAGGCCCGGGTCAAGCAGGCCGGCGCGGCGTTTGTCCGCCAGCAGAAACTCTTGCCCAAGGGCTACACCAGCCAGAGCGAATACGATTCGGCCCAGGCCGCCCTGCGCAGCAGCCAGAGCGCCCTGAGCGCGGCCCAGGCGCAACTGGCCAACGCCCGCGAGCAACTGAGCTACACCGAGCTGGTGGCCGAGGCTCCGGGGGTGATCACCGCGCGCCAGGCCGAGGTCGGCCAGGTGGTGCAGGCCACGGTGCCGATCTTCAGCCTGGCCCGGGATGGCGAGCGCGATGCGGTGTTCAACGTCTACGAGTCGCTGCTGATGCAGCCACCGGGCCAGGAAACCATTCACATCAGCCTGCTGGACAACCCCAAGGTGACCACCACCGGCAAGGTGCGCGAGGTGACGCCGGTGGTCTCGGCCCAGAGCGGCACGGTGCAGGTCAAAGTGGTGCTCGATTCGTTGCCGGCGGGCATGGACCTGGGCTCGGTGGTCAGCGCCACCGCCCGGGCCCATGGCAAGGCCAGTGTGGTGCTGCCCTGGTCGGCCCTGACCAAGAACCTCAGCGAGCCTGCCGTGTGGCTGGTGGGCGAGGACGGCAAGACGGCCCTGCACACGGTGAAGGTCGGGCGCTACCTCACCGGCAAGGTGATCATCAGCGACGGCCTCAAGGGCGGCGAGAAAGTGGTGGTGGCGGGTGGGCAGTTGCTGCACCCGGGGATGTTCGTGGAGATCGCCTCGCAAACGAGCGACCAGGGAGCACAGCCATGAAGCGCCTGCTGCCGTTGTTGTGTGCCAGCGCCTTGTTGCTGGGCTGCTCCAGGGAAGAGCCGGCGCCGGAGCCGGTGCGCCCGGTGCTGTCGTTCCGGGTGGCGCCCCAGGCCGAGGAAAGCCTGGGGCGTTTTGCGGGCACCATCCAGGCCCGCTACGAGACCAACCTGGGCTTCCGGGTGCCGGGGCGCATTGCCAACCGCAATGTCGATGTCGGCGCCGAAGTGGGCCCCGGGGACTTGCTGGCGACTCTGGACCCCACCGACCAGCAGAACCAGCTGCGGGCCGCCCAGGGCGACCTGGCCAAGGTCGAGGCGCAGTGGATCAACGCCCAGGCCAATGCCCGGCGCCAGCAGGAACTGTTCGATCGCGGCGTGGGCGCCCAGGCGCAACTGGACATCGCCCAGACCGACCTGAAGACCACCGGTGCCTCCCTGGACCAGGCCAAGGCCTCGGTGCGCCAGGCCCGGGACCAGCTCAACTACAGCGAACTGCGCAGCGATCACGGCGGCGTGATCACCGCCTGGAACGCCGAGGCCGGGCAGGTGGTGACCGCCGGCCAGCAAGTGGTGACCCTGGCCCGACCGGAGATCAAGGAAGCGGTGATCGACCTGCCGGCCAGCCTGGTGGACCAGTTGCCGGCCGGTGTGGAATTCAAGGTCGCGGCACAGCTGGACCCAAGCATCAACACCACTGCCACGGTGCGCGAGATCGAACCCCAGGCCCAGAGTGCGACCCGTACCCGCCGTGCGCGCCTGACCCTCAAGGACACCCCCGAAGCCTTTCGCCTGGGCACCGCCATCAGCGTGACCCTGAGCACCGCCATCGAGCCGCGCACCGAGGTGCCGCTGACCGCCCTGCAAGAGGTGCAGGGCAAGACCCGGATCTGGGTCGTCGACCCCCAGAGCCAGACGGTGGCTCCGCGCGAGGTCACGGTGCTCAGCCGCGACAGCGCTTCGGCGTTGATCAGCCAGGGCGTCAAGCCCGGCGAGCGGGTGGTCAGTGCCGGGGTCAACAGCCTCAAGCCGGGGCAGAAAGTCAAAATCGATGAGGACCGCGCACAATGACGCCCGACAGCAAAGGGAGCTTCAACCTGTCCGAATGGGCGATCAAACATCAGTCCTTCGTCTGGTACCTGATGTTCGTCGCGCTGCTGATGGGCGTGTTTTCCTACATGAATTTGGGGCGCGAGGAAGACCCGTCCTTCACCATCAAGACCATGGTCATCCAGACCCGCTGGCCCGGCGCGACCCAGGAAGAAACCCTGAAGCAGGTCACCGACCGCATCGAGAAGAAACTCGAAGAGCTGGACTCGCTGGACTACGTGAAAAGCTACACCCGCCCCGGCGAATCGACGGTTTTCGTCTACCTGCGCGACACCACCAGTGCCAAGGACATCCCCGAGATCTGGTACCAGGTACGCAAGAAGATCAACGACATCCGCGGCGACTTTCCCCAGGGCCTGCAGGGCCCGGGGTTCAACGATGAGTTCGGCGATGTGTTCGGCTCGATCTACGCCTTCACCGCCGATGGCCTGAGCATGCGCCAGCTGCGCGACTACGTGGAGCAGGTACGGGCGCAGATCCGCGAAGTGCCGAACCTGGGCAAGGTGGAGATGGTCGGCGAGCAGGACGAAGTCATCTACCTGAACTTCTCCACCCGCAAGCTGGCGGCCCTGGGCATCGACCAGCGCCAGGTCCTGCAGAGCCTGCAATCGCAGAACGCGGTGACCCCGGCCGGGGTGATCGAGGCAGGGCCGGAGCGCATCTCGGTGCGCACGTCCGGGCAGTTCGCCTCGGAGAAGGACCTGGCCACGGTCAACCTGCGGCTCAACGACCGCTTCTACCGGCTGGCGGACATCGCCGAGATCAGCCGCGGCTATGTCGACCCTTCCACGCCGCTGTTCCGCTTCAATGGCAAGCCGGCCATCGGCCTGGCGATCGCCATGAAGAAGGGCGGCAACATCCAGGACTTCGGCAAGGCCTTGCACGCCCGCATGGACCAGCTCACCGCCGACCTGCCGGTGGGCGTCGGGGTGCACAAGGTTTCCGACCAGGCCGAGGTGGTGGAAGAGGCAGTGGGCGGTTTCACCAGTGCCCTGTTCGAGGCGGTGATCATCGTGCTGGTGGTGAGTTTCATCAGCCTCGGGGTCCGCGCCGGGCTGGTGGTGGCCTGCTCGATTCCGCTGGTGCTGGCCATGGTCTTCGTGTTCATGGAGTACAGCGGCATCACCATGCAGCGGATCTCCCTGGGGGCGCTGATCATCGCCCTGGGGCTGCTGGTGGATGACGCGATGATCACCGTGGAAATGATGGTCACGCGGCTGGAGAAGGGCGAGAGCAAGGAGCAGGCAGCGACCTTCGCCTACACCTCCACCGCCTTTCCCATGCTCACCGGGACCCTGGTGACCGTGGCCGGCTTCGTGCCCATCGGCCTCAACGCCAGTTCTGCCGGTGAGTACACCTTTACCCTGTTCGCGGTGATCGCGGTAGCCATGCTGGTGTCCTGGATCGTGGCGGTGCTGTTTGCCCCGGTGATCGGCATCCACATCCTCAGCACCAACGTCAAACCCCATTCCGATGAGCCGGGGCGTATCGGACGGGCCTTCAACGGTGGCCTGCTGTGGGCCATGCGCAACCGCTGGTGGGCCATCGGCATCACCGTGCTGCTGTTCGTGGCTTCGGTGTTCTGCATGCGTTTCGTGCAGAACCAGTTCTTCCCGTCATCGGACCGGCCGGAGATCCTCGTTGACCTCAACCTGCCGCAGAACGCTTCGATCAACGAGACCCGCCAGGCCGTGGACCGCCTGGAGGCCACCCTCAAGGACGACCCGGACATCGAGCGCTGGAGCACCTACATCGGCGAGGGCGCGATCCGTTTCTACCTGCCCCTGGACCAGCAATTGCAGAACCCGTACTACGCCCAGCTGGTGATCGTCAGCAAGGGCCTGGAGCAGCGCACGGCCCTGACCCAGCGTTTGCAGAAACGCCTGCGGGAAGATTTCGTCGGCATCGGCAGCTATGTGCAGGCCCTGGAAATGGGCCCGCCGGTGGGGCGGCCGATTCAGTACCGGGTCAGTGGCAAGGACATCGACCAGGTGCGCAAGCACGCCATCGAACTGGCCACCGAGCTGGACAAGAACCCGCACATCGGCGAGATCATCTACGACTGGAACGAGCCCGGCAAAGTGCTGCGCATCGACATCGCCCAGGACAAGGCGCGGCAACTGGGGCTGTCCTCCGAAGACGTGGCGCAGTTGATGAACAGCATCGTCAGCGGCTCCACCGTGACCCAGGTGCATGACGACATCTACCTGATCAACGTGGTCGGTCGCGCCGACGACAACGAGCGCGGCTCCCCGGAAACCCTGCAGAACCTGCAGATCGTCACCCCCAACGGCACTTCGATCCCGCTGCTGGCGTTCGCCAGCGTGCGCTACGAGCTGGAGCAGCCGCTGGTGTGGCGTCGCGACCGCAAGCCGACCATCACCATCAAGGCCGCGGTGCGCGATGCGATCCAGCCCACCGACCTGGTCAAGCAACTGAAGCCGGACATCGACCATTTCGCCGCGCAACTGCCCGCCGGCTATTCGGTGGCCACCGGCGGCACCGTGGAGGAAAGCGGCAAGGCCCAGGGGCCGATCGCCAAGGTGGTGCCGCTGATGCTGTTCCTCATGGCGACCTTCCTGATGATCCAGCTGCACAGCGTGCAGAAGCTGTTCCTGGTGGCCAGTGTGGCGCCCCTGGGGCTGATCGGCGTGGTCCTGGCCCTGGTGCCCACGGGCACGCCTATGGGCTTTGTGGCGATCCTCGGGATCCTGGCGCTGATCGGCATCATCATCCGCAACTCGGTGATCCTGGTGACCCAGATCGACGAATACGAGCGCGAGGGCTATCACCCCTGGGATGCGGTGCTGGAAGCCACCCACCATCGACGGCGGCCGATCCTGCTGACCGCGGCGGCGGCCAGCCTGGGGATGATCCCGATTGCCCGGGAAGTGTTCTGGGGGCCGATGGCCTACGCCATGATCGGCGGCATCATCGTTGCCACCTTGCTCACCCTGCTGTTCCTCCCGGCGCTGTACGTGGCCTGGTACAAGATCAAGGAACCGAGCAAGGACACCGAGCGCACCCGGCCCACGGCCTCGTAGGCGCTGGCTATTTCCGTAGGAGCTGGCTTGCCAGCGAAAGGGGGCCTGAAGGCGAGCACCTGATCCGAAATCGCCTTCGTTGGCGAGTTGGCTCCTCGCAGGGGGATCAGGCCTTGCGCCAGACGCTGGCCAGCCACGGTTGCTGTTCCCGGGGCAGGCCGGCGGGGCGATAGTAGTGTTCCAGCTCGACGAACCCGGCATCCGTCAGCAACGCCTGCCAGGCCGCCAGGTCGTGGTAGGCACCATAGCGCGGGCCGTTCCAGCCTTCCTGGTTGTTACCCCGGGGATTGGAGCTGAACAGTACGCCACCGTCCTTGAGGCTGGCATGCAGTTGCTTGAGCACCCGCGGCAGTTCCTGGCGGGGAATGTGGAACAGCACCGCGTTGGCGAAGATGCCGTCGAAGTGAGCCGCCGGTAGATCGAGCTTGAGGAAGTCCTGCTGCCAGACTTCGCAGCCGCTGTCTTCCCGGGCCATCTGGGCGAAGCGCTCGCAGCCGTCGAGGCCGATGGCCACATGGCCCAGGCGGGTGAAGGCCTGCAGGTCGCGGCCGGGTCCGCAGCCAAAATCCAGCACGGTGAATGGCGCCGAGCCCTGAATGTGCCGCAGCAGCGCGTCGATGTTCTGGCTGACGTCGTGGTCGCGGGTGCCTTCGCGAAAGTCCTCGGCCACCTGCTGGTAGTGGCCGAGGGTGGTGGCGGTGATACTGTCGAGATCGTCGGGGGCGAGTTTCATGGCGGGTCGCATGGCGTTAAGGGAATGGCCCGAATATACCCCATGCACCCTGTAGCCGCTGCCG
>NZ_VYKE01000113.1:0-19491 GCF_032424515.1 Pseudomonas sp. JV245A | reverse complement strand
ACCTGCGCCTGCCTGGCGGAGCACTTCGCCGGCAAGCCTGCTCCTACAAAGGGGGGAGTTTGGCGAGTTTCATGGCGATCAACAGGGCTCCGATCAGCAAGGCGCCGATAAACAGGCCGATGCCGTTCCAACCCGCCAGGTGCCAGAACACCCCGCCGGCGGTGCCGGCAATGCTCGAGCCGGCGTAGTAGCTGAACAGGTACAGCGACGACGCCTGGCCCTTGGCCTTGGTGGCGCGACGGCCGATCCAGCTGCTGGCCACCGAGTGGGCACCGAAGAAGCCGAAGGTGAACAGCAGCATGCCGATCAGCACCAGGGACAGCGGGGTCAGCAGGGTCAGGGCGATCCCCGCCAGCATCAGCACGATGGTGCCCCAGAGCACCCGGCGCCGGCCCAGCTGGTCGGCCAGGGCGCCGATCTTCGCCGAGCTGTAGATGCCCGAGAGGTACACCACCGACAGCATCCCGACCCAGGCCTGGCTCAGTTGATAGGGCTCGGCCAGCAGGCGGTAGCCGATGTAGTTGAACAGGGTGACGAATGCCCCCATCAGCAGGAAACCTTCGAGGAACAGCCAGGGCAGGCCGGCATCGCGAAAGTGCATGGCAAAGCCGTCCAGCAGGCTGCGCGGGTGCAGCGAACGGGGGCGGAAATTGCGTGATTCGGGAAGGATGCGCCAGAACACCGCGGCAGCGATCAGTGCCAGGCCGCCGATCACCAGCATCGCCGTGTGCCAGCTGACGAAGTCGATCAGCACCCCGGTGATCAGTCGCCCGCTCATGCCGCCGATGGCGTTGCCACCGATGTACAGGCCCATGGCCAGGCCGATGTGCTGGGGGTGGATCTCCTCGCTCAGGTAAGTCATGGCCACCGCTGCCAGCCCGCTCAGGGACAGGCCCACCAGCGCGCGCATCAGCAGCACCCCGTGCCAGCTCGGCATCAGCGCACTGGCGATGGTGCACAGGGCGGCGGCCAGCAAGGCGGCGACCATCACCGGCTTGCGACCGATGCGGTCGGAAACCGGCCCGGTGATCAACAACCCGATGGCCAGCATGCAGGTGGCGACCGAGAGGATCAGGCTGCTCTGGGCGGCATTGATGGAAAAGTCCCGGGACAGCAGCGGCATCATCGGCTGTACGCAATACAGCAGGGCGAAGGTGGCAAAACCGCCGGAGAACAGCGCCAGCACGGTGCGCATGAACATCGGCGTGCCTTTTTCGATATAGGCCTCGTTGAGCTGGGCGACCACCTCGTCCAGGGGCGTGGCAGGGGGTTCGTGGGCGGAGGGGGCAACAGCGGCAACAGCGGATTTCACGGGGGACCTCGGGGGAACGCAGCCGGTCAGGCAATGGAAAAAGCATATAGCTGGCTAATGATTCTTTCCAATATATTGTTCGACCTGTTTGATAGGTTTTAAGACTTAATGAGGCCCTCATGGAACTGCGTCACCTGCGCTACTTCATCGCTGTCGCCGAAGAACTGCATTTTGGCCGTGCAGCCCAGGTGCTGGGCATCTCCCAACCGCCCCTGAGCCAGCAGATCCAGGCGCTGGAGCAGGAGGTGGGGGCGCGCCTGTTCGAACGCACCAATCGTCGGGTCGAGCTCAGCGAGGCCGGGCGCCTGTTCCTGGAAGAGGCGCGGCTGGTATTGGCCCAGGTGGACAAGGCGGCGGACGTGGCGCGGCGTGCGCAGCTGGGCGAGCTGGGGGAACTGAAGATCGGCTTCACCTCGTCGGCGCCCTTCAATTCGACCATTCCCCAGGCGATCTTCGCCTTTCGCCAGCGCTTTCCCGCGGTACACCTCAAGCTCAAGGAAATGAGCAGCACCCAGGTGGCCGAGGCCCTGGTGGACCAGGCGATCCAGGTCGGCATCATGCGGCCCTTGCCCCTGCCGGATTCGCTGTCGGTGGTGGAGCTGCTGCGCGAGCCGCTGGTGGCGGTGCTCAGTTCCAAGCACCCGCTGGCCAGTGGCAGCGAAGAGGGGCTGCACCTGGCGGAGCTGGCCCATGAGCCCTTTGTGTTTTTCCCCCGCAGCTATGGCAGCGGCCTGTATGCGCAGTTGCTGAGCCTGTCCCGGGATGCCGGCTTTACCCCGCATTTCGCTCAGGAGGCGGCGGAAGCCATGACCATCATTGGCCTGGTGGCGGCGGGGTTGGGGGTGTCGGTGCTGCCGGCGTCCTACCAGCGCATGCGCATCGACGGCGTGGTCTATCGCCGCCTGCTGGACCCGGCGGCGATGTCGGCGGTGTGGCTGGTGCAGCGCAAGGATCAGGCTTCGCCCATGGCCAAGGCCTTTGTCGAGCTACTGACGCGCAAGACCGGGGCTACGCCCTGAGGGGCTGTTGGGCCGCACCGGGGCCTGCAGGTTCACTAGGTCGCCGCGCAGGGCCACTCCGGCCATCAGTACCCCGGCATGGCATTCGTAGGTGTTGAGGTCCTTGCGCACGTGGTGCTTGTAGTAGCTGACGATATTGGTCACCGCGTTGGCGCCGACCCGCTTGGCCGCGGCTTGCAGGGTGATCAGGGCCGACTGCAGGGCCCATTCGCAGGCGGCGATATCGCTCTTGTTGAAAGCGTTGGTCTTCTTGTTGGTGGTGACTTCGGTGAGCCGCACCTGGAGCACCGGCGGAAGTGGGTTGCCGGCCAGATGGAAGCTCACGCTGCCATCCAGGCGCCCGGCGCGCTCGGCGTCGGCCACGACTTTCTCGAAGGGCATGTACATCAGGTTGGTGGCCTGGCTGGCGGGGCTCAGGGCCGTTAGCAGGGCCAGGGCAATCAGTGCTTTCACTTGCATGGTCGGCTCCTTGACGGACGTGAAAGGGGCGCCACTGTCACGCCGGCCGATGCCCGATCGCGCCACTTGGCTCCCGCAGGCGGCGGTGACCCGGCCTGCTGTTGCGAGTGTAGACGGCGATTGGCGCGCTTCCGGAAAAATCCCGGAAACGCAAAGGGCGCCCCAGGCGCCCTTTTCGTTGTCAGCCGCAGCTCACTGGACCTTGGACAGATCCCCGCGCAGCGCTACACCAGCCATGATGGCGCCGGCATGGCACTCATAGGTGGTGGCGTCCTTGCGCTCGTGGCTCTTGTAGAAGCTGGCAATGTCGGTCACGGCGTTGGCGCCGACTTTCTTCGCCGCTTCATGCAGGGTGATCAGTGCCGACTGCAAGGCCCACTCGCAGGCCACCTGGTCGGCCTTGCCGAAGGCATTGGTCTTCTTGTTGGTCACGGCGCCGGGGCTCAGCACGCTGACCTTGCCGGCCGGCTTGTTGCCTGCCAGGTAGAACTTCACGCTGCCGTCGATCTTGCCGGTGCTGATGGCCTCGGCCACGACCTTGTCGAAGGGCAGGTACAGGGTGGTATCGCGGGCCTGGCTGACGCCGGGCAGGGTGCACAGCAGCAGGGTGGCGGTGGCCGCCAGTGTCTTCAAACGCATCGCATTCTCCATGACATCAAAGGGGGTGAAGCAGCCCTGTGACCAGGGTCACAGGGAAGGGCTCATTGTGCGGCCGGGAAGCTCTTGGCCGCGGCGTCCGACAGCTGTTGCGCGGCCCGCTCGTTCTGGTTGTCCCGCAGTTCGCGCAGGATTCCCTTGTCCAGCAGGCGCACCCAGCGGATGTAGTTCTTGTGGATCTTGCCGTCCTTGTAGTCCATGTCGCGGCTGTCGCGGTAGACGATCTTGTAGTAGCTGGCGGAGTACTGGATATCGATCTCCGCGTGGAACTGTTGACGCACGGTGATCTCGGCCTGGATCAGCTCCGGGCTGATGCGCTGCACGGTCCACTTGCGGGCTACGAGGTTCTTCAGGATCGCCTGCTTGACCTGCTCCTGGTCGGCCTGGATGGTGGCCGGGAGCACCCGGTTGGGGGTGTACATGCGCTTGCTGGTACAAGCGGTGACGCTCAGCAGGGCAAGGACGATGAGGGTGGCGCGAAACAGGGAAGACATTCCATTTCTCCAGTGAGGTGAGGCATCAGGACCAGCGGCGGAAGATCAACGAGGTGTTGACGCCGCCAAAGGCAAAGTTGTTGTTCATCACGTATTCGTGGCTCATGGCGCGAAAGCCTCCCTGCAGGTAGTCCAGCTCGCCGCAGCGGGGGTCGACCTGATCCAGGTTGCAGGTGTGCACATAGAGGTCGCGGTTGAGCATCTCGATGCTGAACCAGGATTCCAGCGCGCCGCAGGCGCCCAGGGTGTGGCCGAGGAAACTCTTCTGCGAACTGATGGGCATGCGGCTGCCGAACAGGCTGCTGGTGGCCAGGGTCTCGGCGATGTCGCCTTGCTCGGTGGCGGTGCCATGGCCGTTGACGTAGCCGATGGCCTCCGGGGCCAGGGCCCCATCCTCCAGCGCCAGCTCCATGGCCCGGCGCATGGTGCTCTGTTCGGGGCGGGTGGTGTGCTGGCCGTCGGCGTTGCTGCCGAAGCCGACGATTTCCGCGTGGATGCGCGCGCCACGGGCCAGGGCGTGCTCCAGCTCCTCGAGCACCAGCATGCCGCCACCTTCGCCGATCACCAGGCCGTCACGGCCGCTGTCGTAGGGGCGCGGGCTGGTGTGCGGCGCATCGTTCTTCAGGCTGGTGGCATACAGCGCGTCGAACACCATGGCTTCGGTGGGGCACAGTTCCTCGGCGCCGCCGGCGAGCATCAGCGGCAGGCGGCCGAACTTGATCGCCTCATAGGCGTAGCCGATGCCCTGGCTACCGCTGGTGCAGGCGCTGGAGGTAGGGATCAGGCGCCCGGTCAGGCCGAAGAAGATGCTGATATTGGCGGCGGTGGTGTGGGGCATCATGCGCACGTAGGAGTTGGCGTTGAGCCCCTCGGCCACCGAGTTGAGCAGCATGTTGCCGAAGGCCTTGATCTCGTCGGTGCTGCCGGTGGAAGAACCACAGGCCACGCCCATGCGCCCGTCCTTGATCGACGGGTCGCCCAGCAGCCCGGCGTCGGCCAGGGCCTGCTCGGCGGCGCCCACGGCCAGGCGCGAAACCCGGCCCATGCTGCGCAGCTGCTTGCGGGTCCAGTGCCCGGGCACCTGGAAGTCATCGATGGGGCCGGCCAGGCGGGTGTTGAGTTCGCTGAACCTGTCCCACTCGTCCATGCGCCGGATGCCGCTGCGGTTGGCGGCAAAGCGCTCGGCGATGCTGGCCCAGTCGCTGCCCAGGGAGGTGATGCCGGCCATGCCGGTGACGACCACACGTTTCATCAGCACAGGCCCCCGTTCACCGACAGCACCTGGCGAGTGATGTAGGACGCTTCGGCGGACATCAGGAAATTCACCGCGCCGGCCACCTCTTCCGGGGTGCCCATGCGCTGCGCGGGAATCATTTTCAGCAGTTCTTCCACCGGCACGTTTTCATCCAGCATGGCGGTGTCGATCAGCCCCGGGGCCACGCAGTTGACGGTGATCTTGCGCTTGCCCAGCTCGATGGCCAGGGCCTTGGCGGCGCCGATCACGCCGGCCTTGGAGGCGCTGTAGTTGACCTGGCCACGGTTGCCGATCAGCCCCGAGACCGAGGTGATGCAGACGATGCGCCCGGCTGCGCGGCGGCGGATCATGGGCATCATCACCGGGTGCAGGACATTGTAGAAACCGTCGAGGTTGGTGCGCAGCACCTGGTCCCAGTCCTCTTCGCTGAGGGCCGGGAAGGCGCCGTCGCGGGTCAGGCCGGCGTTGAGCACCACGCCGTAATAGGCGCCATGGGCTTCGACATCGGCCTCCAGGGCAGCCCGGCAGGCCTCCCGGTCCGATACATCGAATTGCAGGACGCGGGCGCTGCGGCCCAGGGCCTGGACTTCGCCCCTGACGGCTTCGGCTTCGGTGCGGCCGCTGCGGCAGTGCAGCACCAGGTCATACCCGGCCCGGGCCAGACGCAGGGCGATGGCACGGCCGATGCCACGGCTGGAGCCGGTGACCAGTACGGAGTCAGTCATGACGGTGTTCCTGTAGAAGAGGCAGGTGTTTCATGCAGGTAGTCGGCGGCCTGGGGCGGACGGAACACGTTCAGGCGCGCGCTGGCGGTGATGCCGGGGCCACTGAGGTGGCACTCGAACACGCCCATGCCGTTGTCGTCTTCCAGAGAGCGCAGGGCATGGATTTCCAGGGTGCTGCCGAGGGGGAAGTGCTCGACATTGCATTCGAATTTGCGGGTGCCCAGAAGAAAGCCCAGCTCCACCGGCAAGCCTTGCTGGCGGGCGCGGCAACCGGCGTAGGCGGCCACGCTCTGGGCCATCAGCTCGACGCCGACCCAGGCCGGCAGGCTGCCGTCGGGGCGGTTGAACAGGCCACCGGGGCGAACTTCGAGGCGGGTGCGGATCTGTTCTTCATCAAAGGCCAGGACCTGATCGATGAGGATCATGTCCCCGGCGTGGGGCAGCAACTCGGCGAGCGGCCAGTCAATCATGGGGCGTCTCCGATAATCAGGCTGACGTTGTTGCCGCCGAAGGCGAAGGAATTGCTCATCAGGCGGCGCGGTGCGTGGGGGGCCAGGCGATCGTCCGGGGTGACCCAGCGCAGTGGCGGCAAAGCCGGGTCGGCCTGGGCATCCCAGACATGGGGCGGCAGCGCCAGGCCGGGGTTGTCGGTACTCAGGGCCAGCCAGCAGAACGCCGCCTCCAGGGCCCCGGCGGCCCCCAGGGTATGGCCGCTCATGGGTTTGGTCGAAGAGCAGGGCACGCCTTCGGGGAACAGCTGGGCCACGGCCAGGCTTTCCATCGCGTCGTTGTGCTGGGTGGCGGTGCCGTGCAGGTTCAGGTAGCCGATCTGCTGTGGCTGCAGGCCGGCGCTGCGCAAGGCCTGGCTCATGGCCTGCAGGGCGCCGCGGCCATCGGGGGCCGGGGCGGAAATATGGTAGGCGTCGGAGCTGGCGCCACCGCCCAGCAGGGCAACAGGGGCGTCGCCGGCAGGCTCCCGGCTCATGAGGAACAGCACCGCCGCTTCACCGATGTTGATCCCGTCGCGGTTGCGGGAAAAGGGGTTGCAGCGTTGCCCGGAGACCGCCTCCAGGGCTGTGAAACCATTGAGGGTCAGCTTGCACAGGCTGTCGACCCCGCCGCACAGCACGGCGTCGCACAGGCCCAGATCGAGCAGGCGCCGGGCACTGATCAGGGCCCGGGCGCTGGAGGTACAGGCGGTGGAAATCACATAGGCCGGGCCGCAGAGTTGCAGCCATTGGGCGAGGAAGTTCGCCGGCGCGCTGAGCTCCTGCTGACGGTAGTCGTAGCCCGCCGGGAATTGCCGGTCCTGCAGGTAACGGGCGATGCCCCGGCTGGCTTCGTCGATGCCCGACGTGCTGGTGCCCAGGACGATGCCGATGCGGCCATGGCCGTAGCGCTGGATGGCCTGCTGGATGTCGCCTTCGATCTGCCGGGTGGCCTCCAGCAACAGCTGGTTGTTGCGGCTGTTCTGGGCTTCGAGGCCCGCCGGCATGCCCGCCAGCGGGCTGCGCACTGCCGCCACCGGCAAGGTGCGCTCGGGCACCCAGTGGCTTTCGTCGCGCATGCCCGAACAGTCGCCGGCAAACAGGCTGCGGGCGACTTCCTGGCGATTGCGGCCCAGGGCGCAGATCACCCCGAGGGCGTTGAGGTAAGCCGTCATGGCGTGGCCTCGGTGCTCAGAGCCGTGATGTGGTAGTGCGGGCCTTGGGGCAGGTTCAAGGTGAAATCCAGAGCGTGTTGATAGTCGACTCGCCAGCGCGGGCCGAGGGTACGTTGGGCGCCCTGTTGCCGGGCGTGCGGATAATTGGCCTGCAGTTCGGCCACAGGCGTCAGGGCGAACAGCAGGGCCGCGAACATCTCCCGGGCCTCCGGGTTGGGTGGCAGCAGGCCGTCGGCCTGCCAGTGTCCGCCCACCAGGCGCTGACGGGCCTGGGGAATGCCCAGCGGGTCCATCAGCGACCAGCGCAGGTCCGGGCCTTCGGCCTGGATCACCAGCAGCCAGTCCTGGCGCTGGTCCTGAAGCTGGCGCTGTACGTGGAGCTGCAACGGCAGCACCAGCGAGGGCGTGCGCTCGGGCAGCGGAGCCTGACTGACGCAAGCGCTCAGCAACAGGACACAACCGAGCAGCAGGGCACGGATCATTCGGACGGACCTTCCTCGGCAACAGGGGGAGCGAGCGGCTTGCGGGCCACCACATTGACCAGGGTTTCCTCGCGCTGGCCCACCGGCGGCGGCTGGCGCAGGCCGAAGCGCTCCAGCAGGCCGAAGTCCTTGGCGCGACTCCACCACAGGTAGGGATAAGACACGTTCTGCGGGCCGAATTCAAAGCCCTGCTGACGAATCATCTGCAGGTACTGGGCGGCGCTTTTCTGCACATGCATCGGATGGCGGAACAGCCAGCGGATCACCCAGGTGTCGATATAGGCCTCGGTGGATTCGGCAAACAGCAGGTAACCCCCGGGCTTGAGCACCCGGTAGAACTCGGCCAGGGCTTTTTCCTGTTCCACCAGGTGGTGGAAGGTCTGGTGGCAGAACAGCAGGTCGACGCTGGCGTCGGCCAGTTCCAGGGTCGCGCAGTCGCTGCCGATCAACTCCACCTGCATCTGCTGGCGCCGGGCTTCCTCGGCGCTGAGCTTGAGGCTGTGGGGGTCGGCGTCCAGGCCGATCAGGCGCTGCGGGGCGAACACCTGGCGCAGGTACTGGAACGACTTGCCCTGGCCGCAACCGGCGTCCAGCAACACCGGATGCCGGGGCAGCTCGCCATCGAACAGCGAGCGCAGGTCATTGATCGCCACCCGCAGCACATGGTGCTGCCAGGTGTGGCTGCGCAGGAACCAGAAGCCGAAGCGGGTTTCCTCGACGTAGCTGTCACTCAGGTACTGGCTGGTTTGCTCACTCATGCGCGGTCCCTCGCACAGACTTCCGAGAGGGCCTTGAGCCGGCGCTTGGGCTCGCTGACGAAAGGGTTGCGTTCATCCCAGGCATAACCGGCGAGGATCGAGCTGATCATGCGGCGGATTTCCGGGGAACTGCCCGGATGGTAGATCACGTCCTGGAAAGTACCGGCGTACCAGCCCTCGACGTAGCAGCGGAAGGTGTCCACGCCGCGTTTCAGCGGTTCGGCGAACTCCGTCGCCCAGTCGACGCCCTGGCCCTGCAACTGCCGGTGCAACACGGCGGCGGCCATGCTCGCGGAACGCATGGCGATGGTCACCCCGGAAGAGAACACCGGGTCGAGGAATTCCGCGGCGTTGCCCAGCAGGGCGAAGCCCGGGCCATGCAGGGTGCTGACGTTGGCCGAGTAGCCGCCGATGGTCCGTGCCGGGGTGTCCCACTCGGCGTATTGCAGCACCTTGGCCAGGCTCGGGGTTTCGCTGATGAAGCCCCGCAGGCAGGCGTCCAGGTCGCCATCGCGCCCGGCGAAATGCTCTTGGGCGGCCACCACCCCTACCGAGCAGCGGCCGTTGCTGAAGGGGATGCTCCAGAACCAGATGTCGCGGTGCTCGGGGTGGGTGGTGATGAGGATCTTGTTGCGGTCGAAGTGCTCGCAGTCGATGCGGTCTTCGACATGAGTGAACACCGCTCGGCGTACCGGAAAGTTCGACGGTGCTTCCAGTTCCAGCAGGCGTGGCAGGACTCGGCCGTAGCCGCTGGCGTCGAGGATGAAGTCGGCTTCGATGCGGTACTGGCTGCCGTCTTCACGGCGGCAATCGAGCTGCGGCAAAGGTCGCTCCACATCCACCGCGACAATCTCTTCGCCGTAGCGGATCTCCACCCCTTGCAGGGCGGCCTGGTCGGCCAGCAACTTGTCGAAATCGGCTCGCTGCACCTGGAAAGTGGTGGGCTTGCCGTTGCTGAAGGTGTCGCCGAAATCGAAGGTGCTGTAGTGCTCGCCCCAGGCGAAGGCCGCGCCGTTCTTGAGCTGGAAGCCGGCGGCTTGCACCGCCTCCAGCATCCCGGCTTCCTCGACGAAATCCAGGCAGTGGGATAGCAGGCTTTCACCGATGGAGAAACGCGGGAAATGTTGCCGCTCGACGATCAGCACGTCGTGGCCCTGGCGCTTGAGCAGCGCGGCCGCGATGGCCCCCGAGGGGCCGGCACCGATCACCACGACTTGGCGACGTTCCATTTCAACTGTTGGCACTGGGGCTCCTTGCCGGTTTGGCGATGTTCAGGTTCAAGGGGGCAGCGTGGGGCGCCGCCTGGGGAGTTCGGTGCATTCCGGCCAGGGCCGGCAGCAGGGTGGCGATCAGGCCCATGAGCATCAGCGCGAAGTACAGCGCCGGGCTGATCAACTGTTGTTGCAGCAGCAGGTTGAGAAAGACGATCTCGCTCAAGCCGCGAATGTTCAGCAGCAGGCTTTCCCGCCAGCGGCTGGCGCCGGTAAAGGAAGCGCCTGCCCAGCCCAGGCCCAGCCAGTTGCCCAGCAGCTTGCTGGCAATCGGCAACAGCAGCAGGGCCGCCAGTTGCACCCAGCCGAGGCTGCCCATGGCGCTGTGCACATCGATCTGCACGATGCCGAAGGTCAGGATCAGCGGGATGGCGATGTAGGTCTGCAAGCGGTTCATCCAGGCAGCCTGTAACGGCAGCACCAGCGCCAGCTTGAGGGCGGCCATGCACAGCAGGTAGCCGATGCCGAAGATCAGCGCATTGAGCCGGTAGTGCTCGGCCACCACCAGCAGGCCGAAAAAGCCCAGGCTGTAGAGCAGCGGCTGGCGCAGGCCCAGGCCGCGCAGCACCAGGGGCAGGCAGGCACCGGCCAGAGGTAGCAGCAGGCTGCTCAGGTGCAGGCTGCCCTGGGCCAGGGCGAACAGGCTCCAGCAGGTCAGGTCGATGAGGATCGCGGTCTGCACCAGGCGCCGGGTGGCGGCGGGCGGGTACTGGATGTGCCGCAGGTACAGGTAGAGCACCGGGATCGCGGTAATGGCGAACAGCAGGCCGACCGCCAGGGAGCTGATCCAGGGTTGCGCCGGCAGTAGCCAGAAGGCGGTGGCCAGGCCGCAGGCGAAGGGAATGCCAAAGCTCGGCACGGCGATCTTCAGGCTCTGGCGGTCCAGGCGCAGGTCGATCACGTCACTGAGGATATGCCCCAGCAGCAAGGCAAAGCTCAGGCTGTACAGATGCTTGAGCCACTGCGGCGAAACCAGCTGCGCACCACTTAGCTGCCAGTGCGGTTCGATCCACAGCAGCATCAGCAGCGGCAGGCCGAAGGTCGCCAGCAGCAGCTGGCTGACAATCGGGATCAGGCCCAGGCGCCGGCCGATGTGGGTGGCCAGGGCAAACAGCGCCAGGGCCAGTAGCCAGAACAGCAGGGTCAGCATGCTGCACGCTCTGCGTCGGGCGCCGGGTGCGGCCTGTGGCCGGCCCAGGGCGCGAGGATGAAGCTGAAGGCCAGCCCCAGGCTGACCGCCAGACCGAAGTTGCTCACCGCCGGGGTGCTGGAAATGGCCAGCAGGCCGAACGACAGCCAGGTGGTCAGGGCCGCCAGCAGCGTGCCCAGCAGGCTCACCGCGGCGCCGCCGATCTGCTCGCGCATGAGGATCGCGTAGTCGACGCTGATGGCCGTCACCAGCAGTAGGCCGAACAGGCTGAACAGGGTCAGGGGCTGGCCCAGCCAGCCGAGGCTGGCCAGGCTGCACAGGGCTGCCAGCAGGGGCAGGGCCACCAGGCGCAAGGCGCCGCCGAGGCCGAAGGGCAGGATCAACAGCAGCACGATCAGCACGCAGGAGGCCAGCTTGAGTTCGGCGGCGCTGACCTGGGTGGCGGCGAATACCCGGTTCAGCTCACCCAGGCGGTCCACCAGTTGCACCCCTGGCAGATCATCGGCCTGGATTCGCAGCAGGGCGGCGTCGTTCAGCCCCTGCAGGCTGACCATGGCGGCCACGCCGTTGGCGTTGGCTCCCAGCCACAGCGGGCGATAGGGCTCGGCCAGCGGCCCGGAAAGCGCGGCGTCGAGGTCTTCCACCGGCAATTGCTGCAGCTGTTCCAGCTCCGCTTGCAGGGCGGCCAGGGGCACCCCCAGGTCCAGCAGCGGCTGCCAGAAACGCGGCAGCTGTTTGAGGGCTTCGCGCACCTGCTGTTGTTCGGTCGGTTGGCTGAGCAACTGGTTCAGCGACAGGTAGCCCTTGAGCTTGCCCAGGTTCACCAGCTGTTGCAGGCGCAGGTCCAGGGCCTCCAGGCGCTCCAGCAGTTGCTGCTGATCGGTGGCGCGCACCAGGAAGAACTGGCTGGTGGGCTGATAGCCGGTGATCCGCGCAATGGCCTGGGCTTCCTGCAGCAACTGCGGCGGTGCACCGACCCATTGGCGGATGTCGTTCTTGCTCTCGAGCTGCCACAGGCCGGCGGCGCAGAACAGCGCCAGCAATACCAGCAGCACCGGGCTGGGCACCCGCTTGAGCAAGGCCGCGCGGGCCTGCAGCAGGGCTTGGGCCACTTGCAGCGGCCAATGCGCCGGGCGCAGTTGCACCCCCTTGAGCAGTGCCGGCAGCAGGCACACCGCCGCCAGGTAGGCGCCCACCAGGCCGGCGGCGGAGAAGACGGCAATCTGGGTCAAGGCCGGGAACGGGGTCCAGGCCAGGGCCAGGTAGCCGATGCAACTGGTGGCCAGGCTCAGGCTCAGCCCCGGCAGGGTCAGGCGCAGGGCCGGCCAGCTGCGCCAGGGTTTCAGGCTCCAGCTCTTGGACAGGTAGTGCAGGGGGTAGTCGACGGCCACGCCGATCAGGCTCGACCCCAGCACCAGGGTCATTACGTGCATGCGGCCGAACAGCACCACGCAGGCCACGGCGCCGAACAGCATGCCCACCAGCACCGGGACGAAGGCCAGCAGGGCACGCCAGCGGCGGAAGGCCAGCAGCAACAGCAAAAGGATGCCCAGGGTGGCGCCGCCGCCGACCCAGGTGATTTCCCGGGTGGCCTGTTGCTGGCCGTTGGCGGCGTACAGCAAACCGCTGGCGGCCAACAGTTGTACCTGTCGCTGGCTGGCCTGCTCACGGCTGTGGCGCAGCAGGTCAGCCACTTGCAGAGGCAGTTGCATGTCGAAGGCGTTGCCGCCGGTGCGGGCCCGCAGCAATACCCAGTGCTGGCCGTCGGCCTCGGCCACCAGGGCGCCGCTGCCGATGTCCAGCTGCACCGCGCCGTGTTGCGGCTGGCTGTTCTGGATGCGTCCGGTCAGGCCCAGCCAGTCATCCTGGCTGGGCACCAGGGTAAAGCCGCCGAACGGGTCGAACAGGCTCTGCACCCGTTGCTGGATAAACGCCTGGGGCTGCTGGGCCAGTTGCTCGCGATCCTTGGCCCCGAGCATCGCCAGGCGGCCCTGCAACAGTTGCTGGCGCAGCGCCGGCAGGTCGGCCTGGAGGTTCCACTGGACCTTCTCGAACAACCCGCTGGCCTGCCATTGCTCGGCCAGTTGCCGGGCCATGGCCACTGCCTGCTGACGTTCGGCATGCCCCACCAGCACCAGGATTTCCCGGTTCAGCGGTTCCTGCATGCGTTGCTCGGCCTGTTGCTCCAGGGCATCCGGGGCGGTGCCGGGTACCAGTTCCATGAGGTTGGCCGACAGCGGCGCGCCATGGCGCCATTGCCAGGCACCGAGGGCCAGGACTAGGGTCAGCAGAATCAGGAAAAACCGCGGCAGCCAGCGTTCACTCGGCAAAGTCATGTTGCTCCGTTTCACTGAGCGGCTGGGCGCTGCTGCTGTCCTGCATGATCAGCAGGGTGCGGTCGCCCTGGGCTTCCAGCAGTTCGATGCGCTGCACCAGCTCGCCGCCGTCGATGTTGATCTGGTTGAAGATCTGTTTCAGCAGCAGGGAACGGGGGATCAGTTGCAACTGCCAGTTCTGCGCGCTGCCTTGCAGCTTGAGTTCGAAGTCCCGCTGCAGGCCGCTGCTGTCGCCTTGCAGCACAGCGAGGAACAGGCGGTTCTGCTCGGCCCCGGCGCTCTTGCCGGGAAGCATCTGCCAGCCGCCGCCATCGCGCCGGGCGATGCCCTGGGCAGTGATGCGGTAGTCCTGTTGCAACGGGGTCTGCAGCAGCCACAGCAGGCCATGGTTTTTCGCCAGCACGAAGTGACCCTTGCTGGTCAATGGCTGGGGCAGGGCCCGCAGGTGTTTTTCCTGGATGAAACGACCGTGGATCACCTCCGGCCGCGACAGCTGATCGCTCAACTGTTGCAGGTCGAAGGCCTGGGCCAGCCCCGGCACACACCAGAGCACCAAGAGCGTGGGCGCGAGCTTGCTCGCGAACCGCCGCACCACGGTACGCAGCCTCATGCAGCTGGCAGGCAGACCGACCCTCTTGGCGAGCAAGCTCGCTCCTACCTTCATGGCAAGGCCCTCGCGACGGCATCGGTGAAGACCTTGGGCGAGGCCAGTTGCATTTCCCGGCTGGCGATCTCCACGGCCACCTGCACCGAGCTGGCGCGGGTCATGCGCTCGCCCGTGGCCTGGTCGGTGATCAGGTAATTGATCTTCAGCCGGCTTTCCCACTCCACCAGGCTGGCGCGCACGTTCAGGGTCTGGCCGAACACCGCGCCGCGCACGTATCGCAGTTGCAGGTCGATCACCGGCCAGGCGTAGCCGGATTCGAGCATCTGCTGGTAGTTGTGGCCGAGCTTGTCCAGCAGGGCGCAGCGGGCGACCTCCAGGTATTTGACGTAATGCCCGTGCCAGACGACGTGCATGGTGTCGACGTCGAAGAAGGGCACCTGGATCTGGGTGTCGGCGTGGATCACTCCCTTGCTACGCATGCAGCCTCCAGTGTTGTTCGGCGATGCGTTGCAGGCACAGGCGCAGCTCGCGCTCCAGGGCGCGGTCCTCGATCACCGGTGGGAAGTCCTCGGCCAGTTGCCGGTGCATGGCATCCAGGGCTGGTGGCAGAGGCCGGGCATCGGCTTCCTGGCTGCGCAGCCAGACCCCCTGGTTGGCCGCCAGCAAGGTGGCGGCGGCCACTTGTTCGGTGAGCTCCAGCACGCGGATCGCGTCCCGGGCGGCGATGGTGCCCATGCTCACCTTGTCCTGGTTGTGGCACTCGGTGGAGCGCGAGAACACGCTGGCCGGCATGGTGTTTTTCAGGGCCTCGGCGGTCCAGGCGCTGGCGCCGATCTGCACCGCCTTGAAGCCGTGGTTGAGCATGGCGCGCTCGGCGCTGGCGCCGGAAAGGTTGCTCGGCAGGCCGTGGTTGTAGCGCACGTCCACCAGCAGGGCCAGTTGCCGGTCCAGCAGGTCGGCGACGTTGGCCACCAGGTTCTTCAGGCTGTCCATGGCGAAGGCGATGTGCCCGCCATAGAAGTGCCCGCCGTGCAGCACGCGCTCGGCCTCGGCGTCGATGATGGGGTTGTCGTTGGCGCTGTTGAGCTCGGTCTCGATGAAACCGCGCAGCCAGTTCAGGCTGTCGGCCAGCACCCCCAGCACATGGGGGGCGCAGCGCAGCGAGTAGCGGTCCTGCAGGCGATGCAGGGGCGCGGTCGGCGCGTCGATCGCCAGGTCCTGGCGCAGCCAGGCGGCCACTTGCATCTGCCCCGGGTGCGGCTTGGCGGCGAACAGGCGTTCGTCGAAGTGTTCCGGATTGCCCTGCAGGGCCACCACGTTGAGGGCGGTGATGCGGGTCGCCAGGCGCAGCAGGTAGTCGGCCCGGGCAAAGGCCAGGCAGGCCAGCCCGGTCATTACCGCGGTGCCGTTCATCAGCGCCAGGGCTTCCTTGGGCCGCAGCACCAGGGGTTCCCAGCCCAGCTCGCGGTGCACGTCGGCGGACTCACGCCGCTCGCCGCGGAACATCACCTCGCGTTCCCCGGACAGGGTGGCCGCCACATAGGACAGCGGCGTCAGGTCGCCGCTGGCGCCCACCGAGCCCTCTTCCGGGATCAGCGGCAGGATGTCCTGGTCGAGGAAGGCCTGCAGGCGCTCCAGCAGTTCCACGCGCACCCCGGAAACTCCGTGGCACAGCGACTGCAAGCGCGCCGCCAGCACCGCGCGGGTAGCCTGGGCGTCCAGCAGCTTGCCCAGGCCGCAACCGTGGAAGGTGTACAGATGGCGCGGCAGCGCCTCGACGTGCTGCAGCGGCACCGCCACCACGCAAGAGTCGCCGTAGCCGGTGGTCACGCCGTAGATCACCCCTTCCTTGTCCAGCAGGGAGTCGAGGAACTGCGCGCCCTTGGCGATCCGCTGGCGCCAGGCGGCGTCGCCTTGCAGGCGCGTCGGCACCTGGCGGTTGGCCAGGGCCAGCACGTCTTCGATGCGCAGGGGGTGTTCGCCGAAGGTTACCGGCTCATGGGTCGAGGTCGTCATCGGTCTTCCAGAATGGGTAAAAGTTGAACCATTGTTGCGGGGCTTGCAGGCAGTACTGGCCCAGGCGCTCGGCGTAGCGGGCGGTCCACTGGGCGATCACCTGCTGGCGGTCATTGCGTTTCCACTGCACGGCGTCGGCGAAGGGCTCGAGGATCACCTGGTAGCGGCCTTGCTGTTTCAGGCACAGCAGCAGGTTGACCGGGCACTTGAGCAGCCCGGCCAGCAGCCAGGGGCCCTGGGGGAAGGCGGCCGGGTGGCCGAGGAAATCCACCCGCACGTTGCGCCCGCCGTGCAGCGGCACGCGGTCCCCGGCAATCGCCAGCCATTCGCCGCGATCCAGGCGCTGGCTCAGTTGCAGCATGATCGCCGGGTCCAGCTCGCTGACCTGGATCAGCCGCAGGTTGCTGGCCCCGGCTTCGCCCAGCAGGCGGTTGAAGCGTTCGGCGTGCTTGGTGTGCACCAGCACGTTCATGGTCACCTGCTCCCCCAGCTCGGCCAGGGCCCGGCACACTTCCAGGTTGCCCAGGTGCGCGCCCACCAGCATCTGCCCGCGTTCGCCGCGCAGCTGGTGGCGCAGTTGCGCCGGGTCGACGATCTCGATCTGTTCGATGCGCAGTTTGCCGTTCCACACGTCGAGCTTGTCCAGCAGGGCATCGGCAAAGGCCATGAACTGGCCGAACACCCGCCAGTGGCTGGGGCGCAACTCGTCGCGCCCGCTCCATTGGGCCAGGTGCTGCTGGTACTGCCAGATGCTGCGCCGGGCCCGGCGGCCGAACAGGAAGAAGTAGAACACGATGGCGTACAGCACCGGGCTCAGCAGCCGGCGCCCCAGCACCCGCACGCCCAGGGCGGTGAGCTTCATCAGCCAGAAGCTGCCGCGCTCCTGATGGCCGGCCCAGTGTTCGTTGCCGGGCTCCTTGGGTTGCTCCTGGCTCATGGACGCCACCGGCGCCAGAGGATCAGCGGCAGGCGCGCCAACATGCCGAAGAACAGCTTGGCGTGCATCTTCGAGATCAGCGCGTTGTCATGGAACAGGCGAAAGTGCGAGAGGCCGTCCTGGGGATAGTGGACCCGGGTCGGCAGCCAGCGCATGGGCTGGTTGCGCCAGGCCAGGCGCACCAGTATCTCCGGATCGAAGTCCATGCGCCGGCCCAGTTGCACCGAGTCCAGCAGGGCCAGGGTCGGTGGCAAGGGGTAGACCCGGAAGCCGCACATGGAATCGGGAATCTGCAGTGACAGGCTGTTGATCCAGACCCACACGTGGGTCAGGTAGCGGGCATACAGGCGCCCCTTGGGCACGCTGGCGTCGTACTGTGGATAACCGCAGACCAGCGCCTCGGGGTGGGCCTGGGAGTGCTGGATGAAGTTATCCACATCCGTGAGGTCGTGCTGGCCATCGGCATCGACTTGCAGGGCATGGCTGAAGCCCAGCTGCGCGGCTTCGCGCAGGCCGGCCATGACCGCGCCGCCCTTGCCCTGGTTGATCGCCAGGCGGATCAGGAACACCTGGTCTCGGCCGGCCAGTTGCTCCAGCACCGCCGCGCATTGGGGGCTGCTGGCGTCGTCCACCAGGACACAGGGCAGGCCGCGGGCCAGGAGCGCCTCGACCACCGCCGGCACGGCGGTTTCATGGTTGTAGACCGGGATCACCGCGCAAGGCTTATGCATGGCAGCGGGCCCCTTCAGCGTAAGCGCTGGCTTGCCAGCGAGTCCTGGGCGCGACGCCGTACAACTTATCCACAGCTGGCCTCCAGGACGATCCGCCCGCTGGAGCAGGGAGCCCCGTCATTGAGGTAGGCGAAATACAGTTTCTGGCGCTGGGCATCGAAACGCAGGTTCAGCTGGATGCGGTCGCCGGGGCGTACCAGTTGCTGGAACTTCAGCACTTCCATGCCGGCGAAGCGGCCCGGCAGCTCCAGCAGTTGCTGGCCCAGGGCCAGGGCCCAGTCCACCTGCACCACCCCCGGCAGCACCGGGGTCTGGGGGAAGTGCCCGCTGAAGTACGCCAGGTCCGGCGGAATGGCCAGTTGCAGCTGCCACTCCTCCTCGTGCTGCCGTTGCTCCAGCACTTCCGGGGCTTGCGGGCGTGGAGCCAGCAGCAGGGCCTGGACTTGCGCCTGGGGCAGCTTGCCCTGGCTGTTCAGCGGCAGTTGCCGCACCAGGCGCCAGCGCCGGGGCAGGGCCAGGGCTTCGCAATGCCCGGCCAGGTGCTGGCGCAGGGCCTGGGTCAGGTGGCGCCGGCCCTGGTTGCGCAGGGCATGCAGGCCGGGCTCGCTGAGCACCAGCAGGGCGCCGAGGTAGGCGCGGTTGTCTTCGATCACCCCGAGCCGCGCTTCCGCCACCCATTCGTGGCTGGCCAGGGCCTGCTCAAGCATGGGCAGGGAAATGCGTTTTTCTTCCAGCTTGACGATGCGATCCAGGCGCCCCAGCAGTTCGAAGCGCCCGTCGGCGGCGATCCGCGCGGCGTCGGCCGTGTGTTCCACATGCCCGGCCGGCAGGTAGGGCGAGGCGATCAACAGCGCGCCGTCGGCATCCTGGCTCAGCCGTACATCGGCGAAGGGCTGCCACAGGCCTGGCCCCTGGCGCCAGGCGATGCCGCCGGTTTCCGAGCTGCCGAGGATTTCCGTCGGCCATTGCTGCAGGCGCTGGTGCAGGCCGGCGGCCGCTTCGGCGGGCAAGGCTCCGCCGGAGGAAAATACCCGCCGTACCTGGCTCAGGGCCGGCCAGTCGAGGTTGTCGCCCATGCGCTTGAGCAGGGCCGGGCTCGCCACCCAGGCAAACGCCGGGCACTCGCGGCTGGCCCGTTGCAGGTCTTCGGGAAATGGCAGCTGGCGGCGTACAAAAGGCCGCCCGGCGCACAGTGGCCAGAGCACGCGGAACAGCAGGCCGTAGATGTGCTGGGTGGCGACGCTGCCGATGATCCAGGCCTGGCCCAGGTCGGCGCCCCACAGGTGTTCCAGGGCGACGACCTCGTTGGCCAGTTGCCGCAGGTTCTTCTCGATGCGCTTGGGTTCGCCGCTGGAGCCGGAGGTGCACAGGCTCAACTGGCAGGTGTCCAGGTCCAGCACGGCCGGGGCCAGGGGGCTGGCCTGCAACTGGTGCAGGGGCGTGTCCTGGTCGGTCAGCCACAGGTCGACTTCGCTCGACCAGCGCTGGCGGGTCTGGGCTTGCAGGTCAGCGGGCAGCAGCACGCTGGCCCCGGCACGCCAGGCGCCGAGCAGGGCCACCGCCAGTTCCACGGCGTCTTCCAGGTGCACCGCCAGGCGCCGTACGCCACGGGCTTGCAG
>NZ_VYKE01000112.1:0-19567 GCF_032424515.1 Pseudomonas sp. JV245A | reverse complement strand
TCGCAGCCTGCGGCAGCGGCTACAGACGTACTTATCCACAGAATTCCGGAGTTTTGAAACATGGCCAAGATCGCCCCGCAATTGCCTATCGAAGTCGACAGCGAAACCGGTGTCTGGACCTCCGACGCCCTGCCGATGCTCTACGTGCCACGGCATTTCTTCGTCAACAACCACATGGGCATCGAGGAGGTGTTGGGCGCCGATGCCTACGCCGAGATCCTCTACAAGGCCGGCTACAAGTCCGCCTGGCACTGGTGTGAAAAAGAAGCCGAATGCCACGGCCTGGAAGGCGTCGCGGTGTTCGAGCACTACATGAAGCGCCTGTCCCAGCGCGGCTGGGGCCTGTTCAAGATCCAGGACATCGACCTGGATAAAGGCACCGCCAGCGTCAAGCTCGAACACTCGGCCTTCGTCTACGTGTACGGCAAGGTCGGGCGCAAGGTGGACTACATGTTCACCGGCTGGTTCGCCGGTGCCATGGACCAGATCCTGGCGGCCCGTGGCAGCAAGATCCGCACCGTGGCAGAGCAGGTTTACGGTGGTTCCGAAGAAGGCCACGACGATGGCCTGTTCGTCGTCAAACCGTTGTAAGCGGAGTTAAGAAAAATGGCTTTCGAAGCGATGTTCCAGCCGATCCAGATCGGCAAACTGACCATCCGCAACCGTGTGCTGAGCACTGCGCACGCCGAGGTCTACGCCACCGACGGCGGCATGACGACCGAACGGTATGTGAAGTACTACGAGGAAAAGGCCAAGGGCGGCATCGGCCTGGCGATCTGTGGTGGTTCCTCGGTGGTGGCCATCGACAGCCCCCAGGAGTGGTGGAGCTCGGTGAACCTGTCCACCGACCGGATCATCCCGCATTTCCAGAACCTGGCCGACGCCATGCACAAGCACGGCGCCAAGATCATGATCCAGATTACCCACATGGGCCGGCGCTCGCGCTGGGACGGTTTCAACTGGCCGACCCTGATGTCGCCGTCCGGGGTGCGCGAGCCAGTGCACCGCGCCACCTGCAAGACCATCGAGCCGGAGGAGATCTGGCGGGTGATCGGCAACTACGCCCAGGCCGCGCGCCGGGCCAAGGCCGGTGGCCTGGACGGTGTCGAGCTGTCGGCGGTGCACCAGCACATGATCGACCAGTTCTGGAGCCCACGGGTCAACAAGCGCACCGACGAATGGGGCGGCACCTTCGAGAAACGCATGCGTTTCGGCCTGGAAGTGCTCAAGGCGGTACGCGCTGAAGTGGGCGACGATTTCTGCGTGGGCATGCGCCTGTGCGGCGACGAGTTCCACCCGGACGGCCTGTCCCATGAGGACATGAAGCAGATCGCCAAGTATTACGACGACACCGGCATGCTGGACTTCATCGGCGTGGTGGGTTCGGGCTGCGACACCCACAACACCCTGGCCAACGTGATCCCCAACATGAGCTTCCCGCCGGAGCCGTTCCTGCACCTGGCGGCGGGCATCAAGGAAGTGGTCAAGGTGCCGGTGCTGCACGCACAGAACATCAAGGACCCGAACCAGGCCACGCGGATTCTCGAAGGCGGTTACGTCGACATGGTCGGCATGACCCGCGCGCACATGGCCGACCCGCACCTGATCGCCAAGATCAAGATGGGCCAGATCGACCAGATCAAGCAGTGTGTCGGCGCCAACTACTGCATCGACCGCCAGTACCAGGGCCTGGACGTGCTGTGCATCCAGAACGCCGCCACGTCCCGTGAATACATGGGCGTGCCGCACATCATCGAGAAAACCACCGGCATCAAGCGCAAGGTGGTGGTGGTCGGTGCCGGTCCTGCCGGTATGGAAGCCGCCCGCGTGGCGGCCGAACGTGGCCATGACGTGACCCTGTTCGAGAAGAAGGAAGCCATTGGCGGGCAGATCACCACGGCCTCCAAGGCGCCGCAACGGGACCAGATCGCCGGCATTACCCGTTGGTATCAGCTGGAACTGGCGCGCCTGAAAGTCGACCTGCGCCTGGGCACCGCGGCGGACACCGCGACCATTCTCGACCTGCGCCCCGACGTGGTGGTGCTGGCCGTGGGCGGCCATCCGTTCATCGAGCAGAACGAGCACTGGGGCGCCGCCGAAGGGTTGGTGGTCAGCAGCTGGGACATCCTCGACGGCAAGGTGGCGCCGGGCAAGAACGTGCTGGTGTACGACACCATCTGTGAGTTCACCGGCATGTCGGTCACCGACTTCATCGCCGACAAGGGTTCGCAAGTGGAAATCGTCACCGACGACATCAAGCCGGGCATCGCCGTGGGCGGCACCTCGTTCCCTACCTACTACCGCAGCCTGTACCCCAAGGAAGTGATCATGACCGGGGACCTGACCCTGGAGAAGGTCTACCGCGAGGGCGACAAGCTGGTGGCGGTGCTGGAGAACGAATACACCGGCGCCCGGGAAGAACGGGTGGTGGATCAGGTGGTGGTGGAGAACGGCGTGCGTCCTGACGAAGAGCTCTACTACGGGCTCAAGGAAGGTTCGCGCAACAAGGGCCAGATGGACGTCGAGGCGCTGTTCGCGATCAAGCCGCAGCCGTGCCTGAGCGAGACGGGGGAGGGCTACCTGTTGTTCCGCATCGGCGACTGCGTGTCCCAGCGCAACACCCATGCCGCGATCTACGACGCACTGCGCCTGTGCAAGGATTTCTAAGCCACTTCCTGTAGGAGCCGGCTTGCCGGCGATCGGCACTGGCGAGATACCGCGTGCTGCCTGATCGCTGGCAAGCCAGCTCCTACAAGGCCCCAGGTCTTTGGGAGCTCCACCATGTTGAACACCCTTCTTCCCATTCTGTTGTTCGCCGCCATCGGCCTTGCGGTCCTTGGCGCGCTGCGACGCGTGGCCATGTGGCGCCGGGGGCGAGCCTCCAAGGTCGATCTGATTGGCGGCCTGCTGGCCATGCCCAAGCGCTACATGGTGGATCTGCACCACGTGGTGGCCCGGGACAAATACATGGCCAACACCCACGTGGCCACGGCGGGGGGCTTTGTCCTGGCCGCCGTGCTGGCGATCCTGGTGCACGGTTTCGGCCTGCACAACCGCATCCTGGGTTATGCCTTGCTGCTGGCCACCACGCTGATGTTCGTCGGCGCACTGTTCGTCGCCAAGCGTCGGCGCAACCCGCCGGCGCGGCTGTCCAAAGGGCCGTGGATGCGCCTGCCCAAAAGCCTGCTGGCATTCTCCGTGAGCTTCTTCGTGGCGACCCTGCCGGTGGCCGGGATCCTTCCGGAAAACTTCGGTGGCTGGCTGCTGGCGGCGCTGCTTGCGCTGGGTGTGCTCTGGGGCGTGTCCGAGCTGTTCTTCGGCATGACCTGGGGCGGGCCGATGAAGCACGCCTTCGCTGGCGCCCTGCACCTGGCCTGGCACCGGCGCGCCGAGCGCTTTGGTGGCGGGCGCTCCACCGGCCTCAAACCGTTGGACCTGGAAGACCCGAACGCGCCTTTGGGGGTGGAAAAGCCCAAGGACTTCACCTGGAACCAGTTGCTGGGCTTCGACGCCTGCGTGCAGTGCGGCAAGTGCGAGGCGGCATGCCCGGCCTTCGCCGCCGGCCAGCCGCTGAACCCGAAGAAACTGATCCAGGACATGGTGGTCGGCCTGGCCGGCGGTACCGACGCGCAGTTCGCTGGCAGCCCGTACCCTGGCAAGGCCATCGGCGAACACGGCGGCAACCCGCACCAGCCCATCGTCAACGGCCTGGTGGATGCCGAGACCCTGTGGTCCTGCACCACCTGCCGGGCCTGTGTCGAGGAATGCCCGATGATGATCGAACACGTCGATGCCATCGTCGACATGCGTCGCCATCTGACCCTGGAGAAGGGCGCCACGCCGAACAAGGGCGCCGAGGTCCTGGAAAACCTCATTGCCACCGACAACCCCGGCGGCTTCAACCCCGGCGGGCGGATGAACTGGGCGGCGGACCTGAACCTGTCCCTGCTCAGCGACAAACAAAGCACCGACGTGCTGTTCTGGGTCGGCGACGGCGCCTTCGACATGCGCAACCAGCGCACCCTGCGGGCCTTTGTCAAAGTGCTCAAGGCGGCCAAGGTGGACTTCGCCGTGCTCGGTCTGGAAGAGCGCGACAGCGGTGACGTGGCCCGGCGCCTGGGCGACGAAGCGACTTTCCAGCTGCTGGCCAAGCGCAACATCCAGACCCTGGCCAAGTACCGCTTCAAGCGCATCGTCACCTGCGATCCCCACAGCTTCCATGTGCTGAAGAACGAGTACGGCGCCTTCGATGGCAACTACCTGGTGCAGCACCACAGCACCTACCTGGCCGAGCTGATCGGCGCCGGTGCGCTGAACCTGGGCCAGCACAAGGGCAGCAGCGTGACCTATCACGATCCTTGCTACCTGGGTCGTTACAACGGTGAGTACGAAGCCCCTCGGGACGTACTGCGTGCCTTGGGCATCGAGATCAAGGAAATGCAGCGCTCGGGCTTCCGTTCCCGTTGCTGCGGCGGTGGCGGCGGCGCGCCGATCACCGACATTCCGGGCAAGCAACGGATTCCCGACATGCGCATGCAGGACATCCGCGAAACCGGCGCCGAGCTGGTGGCCGTGGGTTGTCCACAGTGCACGGCGATGCTCGAAGGGGTGGTGGAGCCGCGGCCGATGATCAAGGACATCGCCGAACTGGTAGCCGATGCCTTGCTCGAAGACGCCGCCCCGAGCAAAGCGCCGGCGTCGGTGAAACCTGAACCTGCGGAGGTGCACTGATGAGCGACATTATCCGCCGCGATCCCCGGGCCGAGTGGATCGCCCGCAACCGCCTGCACCCGCTGCACGCGGCCATGCAGCCGGCGCAACACAGCTGGATGGGGCCCAATGGCCTGATCCGCAAGAACCCCCACGGCATCGGTTTCATCGGCCCCAACGGCCTCAAGCGCATCGACCGCAGTGGCGCCCAGCAGGGCGGCAGCGCCAAGCGCACGGCAGCGGCCGAGGTGCAGTTGCCGCTGCATCAAGTGGCGCAGCCGGCGTTCTACATCAGCGTGGTGCCGGACATGGTCGGTGGCCGCCTGAGCAGCCACGACCGCGACCTGCTGGGCCTGGCCCATCAGTTGGCGGGCCAGGACGGCGCGGTGCTGGCGGTGGTGTTCGGCGAACACAAGGAATCGGCCTTCGCCACCGCGGGTGTCGACCGCCTGCTGGTGCTGCAAGGCAGCGAGTTCGAAGGTTATGCACCGGAACAACGGGTGCAGGGCCTGCGGGCTGTGGATAACCAGTTCAGCCCGCGCCACTGGCTGCTGCCCGACAGCCGCACCGGCGGCGGCGAACTGGGCCGGCGCTTTGCCGCGGCCCTGGGCGAACGCCCGGCGACCCGAGTTTGGCAGGTCAAGGACGGGCAGTGCATCGGCCGTGCCGGCGCGGGCCTGCAGGACCTGGCGCGGCCGGTCGCGCGCTTGATCCTGGCCGCCGCCGAATGCGCGGAGCCGGTCAGCGAAACCCGCCACGAAGCCTTGCCGGTGGAGTTATCCACAAGCGTGGCCCGCAGCCTGGCGCGGATCGAAGACCTGGGCGCAGTGGCGGTGGACCCGGCGGCGATTCCCATGGCCGAGGCCGAATTCATCTTTTCCGGGGGCAACGGGGTCAAGGACTGGCCGCTGTTTCACCAGACCGCCGCCGCCCTGGGGGCCACCGAAGGCGCTTCGCGGGTGGCGGTGGACGACGGCTTCATGGCCCGCGACCGGCAAGTGGGGGCCAGTGGTATCTGGGTCACCGCGCGGGTCTATGTGGCGGTGGGGATTTCCGGAGCGATCCAGCACCTGCAAGGCATTGGTGCCTGCGACAAGGTGGTGGCGATCAACCTCGACCCGGGTTGCGACATGATCAAGCGTGCCGACCTGTCGGTGATTGGCGACAGTGCGGAGATTCTCAAGGCCTTGATCGCGGCGGTAGCGGCCTACCGCAACGACGCCAAGCGCGATGCGGCTTAAGGGGATGTTATGCACAGCAATGTAATCAGCCTGATTTCGATGGGCGCCCACCCCACCTCCGGCCGCCCGCGGCGTGCCGAACAGGATGCCCGGGCAGTGGAACTGGGCCTGCAACTGGCCGGTGCGCAGTTGCAGGTGCTGCATGCCGGCGATGTAGCCGAACCGGCCCTGCGCGCCTACCTGGGCATGGGCCTGGAACAGCTGCATGTGCTGGAGCAGCCGGCGGGCGCCGATGCCCTGCCGGCACTGACCCAGTACCTGCGTCATGCCGGCGCCCAGGTGGTGCTCACCGGCAGCCAGGCGGAAACCGGCGAGGGCTCGGGGATGCTGCCATTCCTGCTGGCGGAAAACCTCGGCTGGCCGCTGGTGGTGGGGCTGGCCCAGGTCGAGTCCCTGGGCGATGGCGTGGCCCATGTCCTGCAAGCCTTGCCTCGCGGCCAGCGACGCCGGCTCAAGGTGCGCCTGCCATTCCTCGCCACTGTGGATAACGCCGCACCCAAGCCGCGCCAGAGCGCCTACGGCCCGGCGCGCCGGGGCGTGCTCGAAACCGACCAGGTGCTGGTGGTGGAGGACGAGTTGTTCACAGGCTCCAGCCTGCAACCGGCCAAGCCGCGGCCCAAGCGCCTGAAAGTGATCAAGGCCAAGAGCGGCGCCGACCGCATGAAAGCCGCTACCGCCAAGGCCAGCGGCGGCACCGGCCAGGTACTCAAGGGCGTCAGCCCTGAGGCGGGTGCCGAAGCCATTCTCAAATTGCTCATCGAAGAAGGCGTAGTGCGCTGACCTCAGGGTTATGCACAACCCCTGGCACCGCTGTTCGCTGGCAAGCCAGCTCCTACGGGAGGGAAATGTACCCATGCCCTGTAGGAGCCGGCTTGCCGGCGAAGAGGCCAGCGCGGTTTTGCACAATTCCCGGGCGTCTTTCGCGACAGGGGGTAGGGTTACTCACAATCCCTGTGTGCGGACCTGTGGATAAGGTGTTCGCGCCTCGCTCCAGCCCTTGTGCAGCGGGCCCTGGCGCCGCCTGTACGATTTTTGATCAGGCTAAGTCGGCGTTTTTTATGGCGTTTTTTCCATGATGGGAAAACCCTCGGGTAGACTTTTGCACAGCAGTTGCCCCCAAAGTCTGTTGGCGCTTCTGTGGATAAGATGTTCGCTTAGCGCTGTATCCCTTGCAGAACGGGGCTTTCAAGATTTTGTTCAAAAAACGACCAAATGCTGGTTTTTCCGCAGAATATCCTGGCGTGGCCCTGATAATGCGCGGCGTTTGGCGGTTTTCCACAGTGCATGACTCGTGCACCCGAGTTGCCCCCAAAGTCTGTTGGCCGTTCTGTGGATAAGGTGTTCGCCTTCCTCTGTAGCCTTCTGAATACATGGCTTTGATGGATGTGTTCAAAAAATGATCAATGTCTTGTAAAACAGCACTTTCTACATAAGTTACGGATTTTATTGCCATTACCCGGCGAAATATCCCCAAGCCAGAGGAACTTGCCCACAGTTGCTGTGGGCCAAGGTGTGGATAAGGTGTTCGTCGAAGGCTGCACCCCTTGTAATCCATGGCTTGCACGGCAATAGATCAAATTTCATACAGTTCTAATGGCTGCCTTGACACTGGCAAGTGGCCTGTCTTCACTGATGCCACAAGGACCTGGCAGTTACTTATCCACATCCGGTTCCCGGGAGCTCAGGCAATGGACTGTCGTTCATCACAGGCTTCCGCGATCCGCGCCTTTCTCCCTCGACGCACCCGCCGCCGCGCCACCAACCAGCGTGCCCGCCTATAGCTGCACCCCCGGGCTGCCGCCGGTTGGCACTTTTTCCACAGTTTGTGTTTCCCTGGCCAAGCTCCAGGCCAACCAGAAGTCCGCGGACTTTCTCAAGCAGGAGGCGCATTTCTACAAGCCGCCGATCAACGTGACCTTCGCCAAGTTACCCAACAACCTCAACCACGTCGGGGTCGAGCAACTGCCGTGCAACCACTGTGGCGACTGCGTCTGGGGCTGTAACAACAAGGCCAAGAACACCACCGCAATCACGGTGCGCAGATTTTCTGCCAGGCCCAGGTGCGCCATCTGGAGCGTGACGGCGACGGCTGGATCGTGCGCTTCCAGTACCTGGACAGCGCCCAGGGACGGCATGTATGGGCGCTGCATCGGCCATGGGGCGATTCCCTATGGCGTTACCAGCGAACTGAAGGGCAACACCCAGGTGCAATGGTCGGAAACCCTTTCGGCAGACGACCCGAACTACCCGCTACGGGTGCGCAATGGCTATGTGAAGGTGAGGCTGGACGGCCCGCAGATCAGCGAGACCTTCATCGGCGAGACCGGCGCGGTCAGCTGGTCGCGGCCCCGAAGGCCCTGTAGCCGCTGCCGAGCCCGCGAGGCTGCGACAAGGTCCGCAGGACCTTGCTTGACGGTTTTCCGCCGGACCTCAGGCGCTCTCAAGATCGCTGCGCCTGCTGCGTCGGAATGCCGCCCAAGCCGTTCGCAGCCTGCGGTAGCGGCTACACAAGCCTTGTAGCCGCTGCGGTGCTTGCAGTGTCAGCCGGTGACCGGAACACCCTTGAGGTAAGGCGCCGGTTCCGCCCCCAGGTTGCTCAGCATGCGCTCGCTGTACCAGTCGACGAAGTTGACCACGCCGAACTCGTAGGTCTTGGAGTACGGGCCGGGCTGGTAGGCGGTGGAGTTGATGCCACGCTGGTTCTCTTCCGCCAGGCGCCGGTCCTGGGCGTTGGTGGCGTCCCACACCTGGCGCATGCGTTCGACGTCGTAGTCCACGCCTTCCACCGCGTCCTTGTGCACGATCCACTTGGTGGTGACGATGGTTTCCTGGGCGCTGATGGGCCACACGGTGAACACGATGATGTGGTCGCCCATGCAGTGGTTCCACGAGTGCGGCAGGTGCAGGATGCGCATCGAGCCCAGGTCCGGGTTCTTGATCCGCCCCATCAGTTTGGCGCAGCCCTGCTTGCCGTCCAGGGTCATGGACACGGTGCCCTTGAGCAGCGGCATGCGCACGATGCGGTTGCGCAGGCCGAAGCTGGCGTGGGCGTAAGGGATCTTCTCGGCTTCCCAGGCGGCGGCGGAGGCGGCTACGTGGTCCTTGAACGCCTGGTCGGCCCGGGGGTCGGTGACGTCGTCCCATTCCAGCAGGGTTTTCAACAGTTCAGGGTGCGAGCCGCCGCAGTGGTAGCACTCGCGGTTGTTCTCCAGCACCAGCTTCCAGTTGGCCTTTTCATGCAAGGTGGTCTGCACCGCCACCTTGGTGTTCTCCATGTCGTAGGGCTCCATGTAATGGGCCAGCGTGGAGAGGAAGTCGTCGATGGCCGGCGGATTCTCTGCCAGGGAGATGAAGATGTAGCCGCCGGCGGTCTTCACGTTCACCGGTTTCAGGCCGTATTGCTTCATGTCGAAGTCGGCGCCCATCTCGGTGCCGGCGAACAGCAGCCGCCCGTCCAGTTCGTAGGTCCACTGGTGGTAGTGGCAGACCAGCTTGGCCACCTTGCCCTTGTCGCTGGTGCACAGCCGTGAACCGCGGTGGCGGCAGACGTTGTGGAAGGCGTGGACCACGCCGTCGGCGCCACGGATGACGATGATCGGGTTCTTGCCGATCTGCAGGGTGATGTAGTTGCCCTTGGTGGGGATCTCGCAGGTCATGCCGGCGATCAGCCATTCCTTCTGGAAGATCTCCTGCATGTCGATATCGAACAGCCTTTCATCGCAGTAGAACGGCTGCGGCAGGGAAAAGGTCCGCTCACGTTCCTGCAGCATCTGTGCAGTGGCCTTGCGTGCAGGTTCCAGCGGATCGCCCAAGCTCAGGGTTGCGGTGACGTCCATCGTTCAAGTCCTCATGGCCGTTCAGTGCGGCCGGCGAATTAATTAGTGGCTACGGTGGGTGCTACGCAAGTCACGAAAAAAACGGCTGTTGTCGTTGAGGCGAGTGTGGGTCCGCAGGCGCCAAGAACCTTATCCATGGGCGACATGGCCCAATCTGTTCCCGACGCGCCAGCCCCGGCAGCTGGGGGCTGGTCGCGATAAGCATGTGAATGTCGCAGATAGGTAAATGGGCGCGAGAAGCCTTACGCAGAATCGCTGACAAGACGCCGACCGTCGGCCGTGGAGAACAGCATGTCCAACACCTTCCTCAACCCGGTAACCACCCAGACCTGGGCCAATGGCCGTCACATCGTCCGTTGCGTCAAAGTCATCCAGGAAACCTGGGACGTGCGGACCTTCTGCTTCATGGCCGACCAGCCGATCATGTTCTTCTTCAAGCCTGGGCAGTTCGTCACCCTGGAGCTGGAGATCGAGGGCCAGCCGGTGATGCGTTCCTACACCATCTCCAGCTCGCCCTCGGTGCCCTACAGCTTCTCGGTGACCATCAAGCGCGTGCCCGGCGGCAAGGTCTCCAACTGGCTGCACGACACCCTGCACGAAGGCCAGGAACTGGCGGTGCACGGGCCGGTGGGGCTGTTCAACGCCATCGACTTTCCGGCGCCGAAGATCCTCTACCTCAGCGGCGGCGTCGGCATTACCCCGGTGATGTCCATGGCGCGCTGGTTCTACGACACCAACGCCAACGTCGACATGGTGTTCATCCACAGCGCCCGTTCCCCCAAGGACATCATTTACCACCGCGAGCTGGAGCACATGGCCTCGCGGATCGACAACTTCAGCCTGCACCTGATCTGCGAAAAGCACGGCCTGGGCGAGCCCTGGGCCGGTTATCGCGGTTACCTGAACCACAAGATGCTGGAGTTGATGGCCCCGGATTTCCTGGAGCGGGAAGTGTTCTGCTGCGGCCCCACGCCCTATATGAGCGCGGTCAAGCGGCTGCTGGAAGCCGCCGGTTTCGACATGGCGCGCTACCACGAGGAATCCTTCGGCGCGACCCCGGCCGAAGCCCGGGCCGATGCGGTGGAACACGCCGAACAGGCGGCCGAGGCGCCGGAGCCGGACCTGGCGGACCTGCATCAGGTGGAGTTCACCGCTTCGGGCAAGAGCATCCGCGTGGCCCCCGGGGAAACCGTGCACGCGGCGGCGGCCAAGCTTGGCCTGATGATTCCCAAGGCCTGCGGCATGGGCATCTGCGGCACCTGCAAGGTGCTCAAGCTGGGGGGCGAGGTGGAGATGGAGCACAACGGCGGGATCACCGAGGAAGACGAAGCCGAAGGCTACATCCTGTCCTGCTGCAGCGTGCCCAAGGGCGACGTGCGCGTGGAGTTCTGATCGCCGGCAAACCGGCCCCTGCATCCGTTTGCTGTAGGAGCCGGCTTGCCAGCGAACAGGTGCAAGCTGATCCTTCGGTTACTGATACAACGCCGGGCGCCGATCCAGGTGCACATGGTTATGTTCACTGATGGACTTGTGCCAGGCCTGGGTCAGGTCCAGCTCCGCCAACAGCAACTGCTCGGCGCTTTCCCGATCCCTGCCCGCCAGTGGATAACCGTCGGCATCGACAAGGGTCGAGCCGCCCACCCAGTTCACTCCACGTTCCTCGCCGCAGCGGTCGCAGGCGGCGATGAACATCCGGTTGACCGCCGCATTGGCCTGCACCCGGACCATCTCCGCCGGCCGCTCGCCCAGCGGGCGCGGGCCATCCGGCCAGTTCACCGGGGCGCACAGCAGGGCCGCGCCGGCCAGGGCTGGCAGGCGCACCCACTCGGGAAACTCCAGGTCGTAGCAGATCATCATGGCGATCGGCCCGAAGCGGGTCGCCACCACCGGCGGCGGTTCGTCGCCCGGGGTGAAGATCAGGTTTTCCCGATCCCACAGGTGGGCCTTGCGGTACAGCGTCAGCCTGCCTTCGGGTTCGACCAGCGCCGCGCTGTTGGCCACGCGCTCCTGGTCCAGGCGCTCGCAGAAGCCGCCGACGATCACCACCTGCAGCTCTTCGGCCAGGGTTTTCCACAGGCTCAGGGTCGGCCCGTCGAGGCTTTCCGAGAGTGCCAGGGCTTCATTGCGGTCACTGAACACATAGCCGCTCTGCACCAGTTCCGGCAGCACCACCACCTGGGCGCCGCGGGCGGCGGCCTGGCGTATCGCCTCGGCGCCCAGGGCGCGGTTGTACTTAAGGTCGCCGATGCGCGGGGCCACTTGCTGGCAGGCCACCTTGAGGGATGCCTGAGGAATCATTGCGCGCCTCCTTCCAGTTGCTGCTCGCTGGCCTGGATGGCCAGGCGCTCCGCGTCCAGGTCCAGGTTGCGGGTCAGCGCCCAGTAGACCAGCGCGGCCACGGCAAGGCCAACCACGAAGGCAATGTCGGCGCCGCCCAGGGCCTGGGACAGCGGGCCCTGGAAGAAGCTCAGGGACATGAACGGCACCATCGCCAGCAGGCCGAGGAAATACGCCAGCAGCCCGGCGCTGGACCAGCGGCCATAGATCCCGGTGTGATTGAAGATGTCGCTGATGGCATAGCGACCTTTGCGCACCAGGTAGAAGTCCGCCAGGTTGACTGCGGTCCAGGGCACCAGGAAATACAGCATCAGCAGCACGAAAGTGTTGAAGCTGCCCAGGTAGCTCTCGGGAATGTTCATGGCGATGAGAAAGATCACCACCGCCACCAGCACGATTCCGCAGACCCGGCTCTTGAGGTTGGGCTTGATCGACTTGAAGCCGTCGATGGCGCTGATGCCGGTGAGCATGGCGCCGTAGCAGTTGACCGCCATGATGCCCACCAGCGCCGGCACTGCGATCAGCACGGTGAAGGTGCCGAAGCCGGGGATCACCCGGTTGCCCACTTCGCGCACGCTGGCGATGGCATCGGGGGAGGGCAGGGCCGAAGCCAGGAACGCCCCCAGGGACATCAGCCACAGGGCCGAACCGGCGGCGCCCAGGTAGGTCCAGAAGATCACCTGGCGCGACGGCGTCTGGTGCGGCAGGTAGCGTGAGTAGTCGGAGACGTACACCGAATAGCTGATCTGGTAGCCGGCGGCGGCCGACAGCTGGATCAGGAACGCCGACCAGGAGAACTGCGGGTCGGCCAGGGCCGAGTCGGCCTGCAGGGTCAGCAGGGCACTGACGGTGAGCACCGCGAACACGCTGATCATCACGTAGGTCAGCCAGCGCTGCACGGTGTGCAGCAGGTCATGGCCGATCACCGCGATCAGCACCGCCACGGCGATCATCAGGGTGTACCAGGGCGCCCGGGCGCCGGGAATCACGGTGTTGATGGCATCGGTGGCGAGAATCACGTTGAACACGTTGAAGCCGATGTAGACGAACACCACGGCGGTGAACGGCACGATGGCGCCACGCAGGCCGAACTGGGCGCGGGACTGGATCATCTGCGGCAGCCCCATGCGCGGACCCTGGTTGGCGTGGAAGGCCATGCAGAAGGTACCCAGGCAGACGCCGATGACGATCGCCAGGATGGCGTATTGCAGGGCAAGGCCCAGGGCTGCGCCGGTGAAACCGGTGACCATGGTGGTGAGCACGAAGTTGCCGGTGAACCAGAAGGGGCCCTGGTGCCAGACCTTGCCGTGGCGCTCGTTGCGCGGCACGTAGTCTATGGAACGGGTTTCGATCTTCAGGCCGGGAGGCTGGGCGCTCTCGGTGACGCAAGAAGAAGTCGTCATGGGGTACAGCCTTATTTTTATAGGTCGACCCCGGAGTCTCGGACAAACGCTGCGGTTGTTGAATCAGTGGGGGCAAATAATCAGTTCAGGAATTTGTGAACTGATGAAGGGGGCGTGCTTGACGGGCCTCTTCGCTGGCAAGCCAGCTCCTACGGGGTGGGAGGTGCGCTGGCCATTGTAGGAGCCGGCTTGCCGGCGAAGGCGTCGGTGAGCGCGGCGCTTGGGTTGCGGGCCTCTTCGCTGGCAAGCCAGCTCCTACAGGCGGGGGGTGGGTCAGGCGCTCATGACGGTGCGGATGTCGGCTGCCAGTTCGCGCACGCGGTCTTCCTCGGTGTCCCAGGAGCACATGAAGCGCGCGCCACCCTTGCCGATGAAGGTATAGAAGCGCCAGCCCTTGGCCGTCAGTGCGGCAATGGCCGGTTCCGAGAGTTGCAGGAACACGCCGTTGGCCTGCACCGGGAACATCAGTTCCACGCCAGGAATGTCGGCCACCAGTTGGGCCAGCAGCTGCGCGCAGTGGTTGGCGTGGCGGGCGTGCTTGAGCCAGGCGTCGTTTTCCAGGAGGCCGACCCAGGGCGCGGAGAGAAAGCGCATTTTCGAGGCCAGCTGGCCAGCCTGCTTGCAGCGGTAGTCGAAGTCTTCCGCCAGCTTGTGGTTGAAGAACAGGATCGCTTCACCCACCGCCATGCCGTTTTTCGTGCCGCCAAAGCACAGCACGTCCACGCCGGCCTTCCAGGTCAGCTCCGCCGGGGTACAGCCGAGGAAGGCGCAGGCGTTGGAGAAGCGCGCGCCGTCCATGTGCAGGTTCAGCCCCAGTTCCTTGCAGGTGGCACTGATGGCGCGAACTTCTTCCGGGGTGTAGACACTGCCCACCTCGGTGGCCTGGGTCAGGGTTACCACCCGCGGCTTGGGATAGTGGATGTCCTGGCGCTTGAGGGCGATCTCGCGGATCGATTCCGGGGTCAGCTTGCCGTTCTGGGTGCCGGCGATCAGCAGCTTGGAGCCGTTGGAGAAGAACTCCGGGGCGCCGCACTCGTCGGTTTCGACGTGGGCGGTTTCCGAGCAGATCACGCTGTGGTAACTCTGGCACAGCGACGACAGGGCCAGGGAGTTGGCGGCGGTGCCGTTGAAGGCGAAGAACACTTCGCAATCGGTTTCGAACAGTTTGCGGAAATGATCCGAGGCGCGAGCGGTCCACTGGTCGTCGCCGTAAGCGCGCTCGTGGCCGTGGTTGGCCTGCTCCATGGCGGCCCAGGCTTCGGGGCAGATGCCGGAGTAGTTGTCGCTGGCGAATTGTTGGCTCTTGTCGGTCATGGCCGGCTCCGTGGTCGATGATGGTGCGCACTTTAACCAAGAATAATGGCCCAGCACACGCTCTGTTTATGCCGGAATAATGCATGGCCCATAAGGATTTATGCGTGACGCGATGCTGAAACCCGACACTGCCCGGCGCGACGGGGCGCTGGATGCGCTGAAATGGCTGGCGCTGCTGAGCATGGTCCTCGATCACCTGCGTTATGTGGGCCTGAGCCTGGACTGGCTTTACGTACCCGGGCGCCTCGCGTTTCCCTGGTTCTGCCTGGCCATGGCGGTGAACCTGACCCGGGCCAGGGATGAAATCGACCGCCGGCCCGGCCCATGGCGCTACCTGGGCTGGTTGCTGCTGTTCAGCCTGCTGAGCGAGATTCCCTATCGTCTGTTCATTCCCGACCCCGATACCTTGAATGTGTTGCCCACCCTGGCCCTGGGCCTGCTGGTGGCTCGCGGCTGGCAGCGGCGCAGAGACCTGGACCTGGGGCTTGGCCTGCTGGCCTTGCTGCTGGCGGTGGTTTTCAGCGAGCGGCTGATGTTCGGCGCCTTCGGGGTGTTGCTGCCGCTGGCCCTGGTACTGGTGTTGCGCCGGCCCTGGTATTTCAGCCTGCTGCCTGGGGCGCTGTGCCTGGCGGCCAATCAATGGGAAACCTTGTTCCCGGCGGCGCGCCTGGGCAATCAGGTGGCGACCTGCGGTATTGCCGCTTGTCTGCTGGCGCCGTGGCTGGGGCTGATGCTGCTGCGGGGGCTGCGTGGCAGGTCGGTGCCGGCCATGCGCCGCTGGGCCTACCTGCTGTACCCGGCGCACTTTCTCCTGCTGCTGGCCCTGCGCGCAGCCCTGTAGGAGCCGGCTTGCCGACGAAGGCGCCCGTGAGGATTTGCGCCCGGCTTGCGGGCCTCTTCGCTGGCAAGCCGGCTCCTACGGCAGAGAGCGTTGCGTTGCGGGGGAGGGACAGGCCCGATCCAGAGCCGTTGGCGGGTGGTGCGGGCAGGCATTTATCTCCGCACGCCAGGGCATGTCGTAAACGCACCTTTGCGTGGCGTCCATAGGCATTTGAGTTCCCCTTCCCGGTCATACCATCGCATCCAAAGGGCGTAGCTGTAAGGCTCGCCTCACCGAGACGAAAGGCGCACCGCCGCCGCTGGGAGAGACGTGATGTTCAGCAAGCAAGACCAGATCCAGGGTTACGACGATGCACTGCTGGCGGCCATCAATGCCGAGGAACAACGCCAGGAAGATCACATCGAGCTGATCGCGTCGGAAAACTACACCAGCAAGCGGGTGATGCAGGCGCAAGGCAGCGGGCTGACCAACAAGTACGCCGAAGGCTATCCGGGCAAGCGCTACTACGGTGGCTGCGAGCACGTGGACAAGGTCGAGGCCCTGGCCATCGAGCGCGCCAAGCAACTGTTCGGTGCCGACTACGCCAACGTCCAGCCGCACTCCGGTTCTTCGGCCAACAGCGAGGTGTACCTGGCCCTGCTGCAGGCCGGCGATACCATCCTCGGCATGAGCCTGGCCCATGGCGGCCACCTGACCCACGGGGCCAAGGTGTCGTCCTCGGGCAAGCTGTACAACGCGGTGCAGTACGGCATCGACACCCGCACCGGGTTGATCGACTACGACGAAGTCGAGCGCCTGGCCGTGGAACACAAGCCGAAGATGATCGTCGCCGGCTTCTCGGCCTACTCCAAGACCCTGGACTTCCCGCGCTTCCGGCAGATCGCCGACAAGGTCGGGGCGCTGCTGTTCGTCGACATGGCCCACGTCGCCGGGCTGGTGGCCGCCGGTCTGTATCCCAACCCGCTGCCCTATGCCGACGTGGTCACTACCACCACCCACAAGACCCTGCGCGGTCCCCGTGGCGGGCTGATCCTGGCCAAGGCCAACGAAGAGATCGAGAAGAAACTCAACGCTGCCGTGTTCCCGGGTGCCCAGGGCGGTCCGCTGATGCATGTGATTGCGGCCAAGGCGGTGTGCTTCAAGGAAGCGCTGGAACCTGGCTTCAAGGCTTATCAGCAGCAAGTGATCGACAACGCCCAGGCCATGGCCGGCGTGTTTATCAAACGCGGCTACGATGTAGTGTCCGGCGGCACCGACAACCACCTGTTCCTGGTCAGCCTGATTCGCCAGGGCCTGACCGGCAAGGATGCCGATGCCGCCCTGGGCCGCGCCCACATCACCGTGAACAAGAACGCCGTGCCCAACGACCCGCAGTCGCCGTTTGTCACGTCCGGCCTGCGCATCGGCACCCCTGCGGTCACCACCCGCGGTTTCAAGGTCACCCAGTGCACCGAACTGGCGGGCTGGATCTGCGACATTCTCGACCACCTCGGCGATGCCGACGTCGAGGCCAATGTCGCCCGTCAGGTGGCGGCCCTGTGTGCTGATTTCCCGGTTTACCGCTGAGAGCCGCAACTGGAGCAATGACTATGCAACGCTATTCGGGCTTCGGCCTCTTCAAGCACTCTCTCAGCCACCATGAAAACTGGCAGCGCATGTGGCGCACCCCGACCCCGAAGAAAGTCTATGACGTGGTCATAGTCGGCGGTGGCGGGCATGGCCTGGCCACCGCCTACTACCTGGCCAAGGAACACGGCATCACCAATGTCGCGGTGGTGGAGAAGGGCTGGCTGGGCGGCGGCAACACCGCGCGCAACACCACCATCGTGCGTTCCAACTACCTGTGGGACGAGTCGGCGCAGCTCTACGAGCATGCGATGAAGTTGTGGGAAGGCCTGTCCCAGGACCTCAACTACAACGTGATGTTCTCCCAGCGCGGGGTCTACAACCTGTGCCATACCCTGCAGGACATCCGTGATTCCGAGCGCCGGGTCAGCGCCAACCGCCTCAACGGCATCGACGGCGAACTGCTCAACACCCAGCAGGTGGCGGACGAGATCCCCTACCTGGACTGCTCGAAGAACACTCGCTACCCGGTGCTCGGCGCCACGGTCCAGCGCCGCGGCGGCGTGGCCCGTCACGACGCCGTGGCCTGGGGCTTTGCCCGCGCCGCCGACGCCCTGGGCGTGGACCTGATCCAGCAGACCGAAGTCATTGGTTTTCGCAAGGAAAACGGCGTGTGCATCGGCGTCGAGACCAACAAGGGCTTTATCGGTGCCAAGCGCGTCGGGGTGGTCACCGCCGGCAACTCCGGGCACATGGCCAAGCTCGCGGGTTTTCGCCTGCCGATCGAATCCCACCCGCTGCAGGCGCTGGTGTCGGAGCCGATCAAACCGATCATCGACAGCGTGATCATGTCCAACGCGGTGCACGGCTACATCAGCCAGTCGGACAAGGGCGACCTGGTGATCGGCGCCGGTATCGACGGCTGGGTCGGCTACGGCCAGCGCGGTTCCTACCCGGTGATCGAGCACACCATCCAGGCCATCGTCGAGATGTTCCCGGTCCTCTCCCGTGTGCGCATGAACCGCCAGTGGGGCGGCATCGTCGACACCAGCCCGGACGCCTGCCCGATCATTTCCAAGACTCCGGTGCCGAACATGTTCTTCAACTGCGGGTGGGGCACTGGTGGCTTCAAGGCCACCCCGGGTTCGGGCAACGTGTTTGCCGCAAGCCTCGCCAAGGGCGAGATGCATCCATTGGCCGCCCCTTTCTCCATCGACCGTTTCCACAACGGCGCGCTGATCGACGAACACGGCGCTGCTGCGGTCGCCCACTAAAAGGACAACTACCTATGTTGCATATCTTCTGTCCTCACTGCGGCGAGCTGCGCTCCGAAGAGGAATTCCATTCGTCCGGCCAGGCGCATATTCCACGGCCCCTGGACCCCAACGCCTGCACCGACGAGGAGTGGGGCGACTACATGTTCTTCCGCGACAACCCTCGCGGCCTGCACCACGAGTTGTGGATCCACGCCGCCGGTTGCCGCCAGTACTTCAACGCTACCCGCGACACCGTCACCTACGAAATTCTTGAGACCTACAAGATCGGCACCAAGCCGCAATTCACCGCCAAGGCTGCTGGAGAGAAGGTATGAGCCAGACCAATCGCCTGTCCAACGGCGGACGCATCGACCGCAACAAGGTCCTGACCTTCACCTTCAACGGCCAGAGCTACAAGGGTTTTGAGGGCGACACCCTGGCCTCGGCGCTACTGGCCAACGGCGTGGACATCATCGGCCGCAGCTTCAAGTACTCCCGGCCCCGGGGCATCTTCGCCGCAGGCTGCGAGGAGCCCAACGCGGTGCTGCAGATCGGTGCCACCGAAGCCACCCAGATCCCCAACGTGCGCGCCACCCAGCAGGCGCTGTACCAGGGCCTGGTCGCCACCAGCACCAACGGCTGGCCCAGCGTCAACAACGACATGATGGGGATTCTCGGCAAGGTCGGCGGCAAGCTGATGCCGCCGGGCTTCTACTACAAGACCTTCATGTACCCGCAATCGTTCTGGATGACCTACGAGAAGTACATCCGCAAGGCGGCGGGCCTCGGTCGCTCGCCCACCGAGAACGATCCGGACACCTACGACAACATGAACCAGCACTGCGACGTGCTGATCGTCGGCGCCGGCCCCGCGGGCCTTGCCGCCGCCCTGGCAGCGGCCCGCAGTGGCGCCCGGGTGATCCTGGCCGACGAGCAGGAAGAGTTCGGCGGTACCCTGCTGGACAGTCGCGAGAGCCTGGACGGCAAGCCGGCGGCGGAGTGGGTGGCCAGTGTGGTTGCCGAACTCCAGTCGCTGCCGGATGTGTTGCTGCTGCCACGGGCC